>NZ_JAHFPF010000033.1 GCF_023259385.1 Brevundimonas sp.
AGGTGAAGTCGCCCAGCACTTCCGGAAGGAAGGTCGGCTGGAACACCAGGCCGTAGGACCAGTTGGTGCTCTCTTCCGGCTGCAGGTCCGGATTGCCCGCGATCTGCAGCGAAACGCTGGCGGTGCGGGTGCACTGGGTCATGTTGGCGATCGTACCCTTGCGGATGTCCGCCTCGCAGCGGATGAAGTCCGGGGCGCTGGCCAGACGGGCGTATTGGGTGGCGTTCACCTGCTCCAGGTTCGGGGCGCGGAAGCCTTCCGAGTACGAACCGCGGAGGCGCAGGCCGTCGACCACGTCCCAGGCGACGGCGATCTTCGGTTTGGCGACCGAACCGAAGTCCGAATAGTGCTCGACCCGACCCGCCAGCTGCACGTCGACGCTCTGCACCAGCGGGATGTTCATCTCGGGCGAGACCACCGGGATGGCGAACTCGACGAAGGCGCCCGACACGGTGCGGTCGCCCTTGGTGTCCGGGTTGGGGCTGACCGCCGACACGTTCGACAGATTGGTCTCGCCGGTCACCATGTCGACGAAGGTGTTGGTGCCGTCCAGGTTCTCGTCGCGGTCGTCGCTCTGGGTCTCGCGACGAAGCTCGACGCCCGCCGCCACGCCGACCGGACCGCCGGGCAGCTGGAACAGGTCGTTGCGCGACATCTTGAAGTCGGCCAGCGCCAGGGTCGTGCGCGACAGGCGGCGCATGTCGAAGACGATGGCGTCGATCGCCGCCTGCGACGAGGGCGTACAGTCGTTGTAGCTGGGCGTATCCACGCAGCCGCCGTTGAACGGATTGTAGGCGTCGGGGGTGGACAGGGCGAGCTGCTGCTGCAGCTTGGTCATGTTGATGTTGGGCGAGATGTCCTCGGCCTCGGCCTCGGAGTACAGCACCGCGCCTTCCCAGTCGAAGCCGCGCCATTCGCCGCGCAGACCGCCCAGGATGCGCGTCTGGTAGTTCTTGACCGTCACCTCCTGGAAGCCGGCGTCGGCGAAGCGGTAGTTGCCCAGGCGCACGGCCAGGCCGCCGGCGGGGACGTTGGTCAGGTTGGGCAGGCGGTTCGGGTTCGGCTGACCGTTGATCGTCGTCGGGCCGAACGGGTTCCAGTAGTTGGTGGCCGGAATCCACAGGCCGTTCAGGTTCACAACCGGCGGCTGGATCGCCTTGCTCTCGGCGGCATAGAACGACAGCTCGCCGAAGGCCGTGATGTTGTCCGTCAGGTCATAGTGGCCGGTCAGGTAGATGTTGGCGCGCTCGACCGACGGACGGACCGTGGTGCCCTTGCGAGTGTCGAAGCGCATCTCGCGGTTCACGCCGTTATAGGCCGCCGCCCCGCTGACCAGGCAGGTCGCGCCCAGGTCTACGCCGACGCAGCCGAAGCTCTCCGGCTGATAGTGGAAGGCCCCGGCGGCGGTCGTCAGGACAACGCCGTTCGAGCGCGGACGCGTCGCCGTCGTCACGGGGGCGATGCTCAGCGCGGCCCAGGTCGTATGCGACGAGCGGCCGTCCGGCACGGTCGAGGTCTGGTAGCCGTCGAAGCCCGAGAAGAAGCCCCGCATGTCGTCGCTGGACGTGAAGTCCTGCTCGTCCGCCATCAGCTGGGTGCGGTCGGCGTAGTTGAGGAACAGCGAAAGGTTGCCGCGGTCGAAATTCTTGCCCGCGAAGACGTTGAACTCGAACTCGCGCAGGCCCGTGCCCTCGGCGCCCCCGTAACGGGTCTGCAGCGTCAGGCCGTCGAAGTCGTCCTGCAGCACGGTGTTGACCACGCCCGCCACCGCGTCCGCGCCGTAGATGGCCGCGGCGCCGTCCAGCAGCACCTCGACACGCTCCAGGCCCGCCACCGGAATGGCGTTGGAGTTGTAGCTCAGCACCGGCACCGTGCCGGTGTCCGAGGTGCCCTGGCTGGTCGGGTGCTGCACCATCCGGCGGCCGTTCACCAGCACCAGGGTGTTGCCCACGCCCAGCGAGCGCAGGTTGACCGAGTTCACGTCGCCGCGCGCCGAGTTGGAGGTCTGCGGGTTGTTGGCGCTGTCGAACAGCACGTCGCCCATCTGCGGGATCGAACGCATCAGATCGTCGCCTGACACCGCCCCGACGGCGTCCATCTGCTCGCGGTCGACCACCACTACCGGCAAGGCGTTGGTCGTCGAGGCGCCGCGGATCTGCGAGCCGACCACGACCACTTCGCCCAGATCGGCGGCGCTCTCCTGCGGCGACTGCGCCCCCTGGGGTGCGGTCTGGACCGGAGCCTCCTGAGCGGCCGCGACGCCTGCGCTGAGCAGGGCCACAACCGCCGCGCCGCCCAGCAGCGCGCCTCTATGCATCGACTTCATTCCCGTTCCTCCCAGTTAACCCCCAGCCGTTTCTCAGTCGGCTGTAAGAGCTTCCTTGTCCCCCGGCCCTGCGGCCGGATCCGGCGGCGCGGCGAGCGCCTTCGGTTGTGATTTCAGCGCGGCGTGGAGCGCGTCGCGGTCCAGCTCGCCCTCCCAGCGGGCGACGACCAGGGTCGCCACCGCATTGCCCACGAAGTTGGTCAGCGCCCGGCACTCGCTCATGAAGCGGTCGATGCCGAGGATCAGCGCCATGCCGGCCACCGGCACGCTCGGCACCACGGCCAGCGTCGCGGCCAGGGTGATGAAGCCGGCGCCGGTGATCCCGGCCGCGCCCTTTGAGCTCAGCATGGCGACCAGCAGCAGCAGCACCTGCTGCTCCAGGCTCAGCTGGATGTTCATGGCCTGGGCGATGAACAGCGCCGCCAGCGTCATGTAGATGTTGGTGCCGTCCAGATTGAACGAATAGCCCGTCGGCACGACCAGCCCGACCACCGACTTCGGCGCGCCGGCGGCTTCCAGCTTCTGCATCAGGCTGGGCAGGGCGGCTTCGGACGACGAGGTGCCGAGCACCAGCAGCAGCTCTTCCTTCAGATAGCCGATCAGCTTGAAGATCGAGAAGCCGTTGGCGCGGCAGACGAGGCCGAGCACGCCCAGCACGAAGACCAGCGAGGTCAGGTAGAAGGTGGCGATCAGGGCGATCAGATTGGCGATCGACGCCAGCCCATAGGCCCCGATGGTGAAGGCGAAGGCCCCGAAGGCCCCGATCGGCGCGGCCTTCATCAGGATGGCGACCAGGCGGAAGATCACCTGGCTGAGCGACTCCAGCGCCCGCACCACCGGCTGGGCCGGCGCGCCGACGATGGCCAGCGAGATGCCGAACAGGATCGACACGAACAGGGTCTGCAGGATGTTGCCCTCGACGAAGGCGCTGATCAGCGTCGTCGGGATGATCCCGGTCAGGAAGCCGACGATGGTCGTCTCGTGCGCGGCGGCGGCGTACTGCGCCACGGCCCCGCTGTTCAGCGTCGACGGATCGATGTTCCGCCCACGGCCCGGCTGGACCACATTGGCGATCACCAGGCCGATGATCAGGGCCAGGGTCGAGAAGACGAAGAAGTAGGCGAACGCCTTGCCGGCCACCCGGCCGACGCGTTTCAGGTCGCTCATCCCGGCGATGCCGGTCGAGATCGTCAGGAAGATCACCGGGGCGATGATCATCTTCACCAGCTTGATGAAGGCGTCGCCCAGCGGCTTCAGGTCTTTGCCCAGTTCCGGCCAGAAATGGCCGATCAGCCCCCCGGCGACGATGGCCGCGAGGACGAGCACGTACAGGCTACGGTACCAGGGCTTGCGCGCGGCGCCTGCCTCCGGCGTGGATGCAATCTGGATCAAAAGACCCTCCCGAAGAGACCGCTTGCCGGTCCCGGTTCGATTCACCGTCTGATGCGGTGACGTGGGGTCATTATCGTGAGCCCCGGTCCGGCCTCGCAAGCGAAAGGCCAGAATCGTCTACCGCATTGACTTTCCTACGCTTACCGGCCGTTTCGCGCTTGCAAAAAACGCGATTTGAGCGGATTTCCGCACACGCCGTCTCGACATATGTGCGAAATCCCGCATTAGTCCTTCCATGCCCCGTTTTCTCGATTCCGCACAGGGCCAGTGGCGGGTCTTCGCCGTCTTCTGGCTGGTCATCGCGGTCGTCGCCGCCATGGTCGCGGGCGAGGTCGCGCGGCGCGAGGCCCGGGCCGAGGCCCTGCGTCAGGCGGCCACCGCCACGGCCCTGCACGCCGCCGTCCTGCGCAGCGAACTGGAGCGGCATCGCTCCCTGCCGATGGTCCTGGCCCAGGATCCCGACCTGCAGGCCCTGCTGGCCCGCCCGGACGCCGGCAGCGTCGACCGGCTGAACCGCAAGTTCGAGGGGCTGGCGCGCGAGACCCGCGCCGCCGTCATCTATGTACTGGACGCCCGCGGCCTGGCCCTGGCCGCCAGCAACTGGAACCAGCCGATCAGCTTCGTCGGCTCCGACTACCGCTTCCGGCCCTATTTCTACGAGGCCATGCGCGACGGTCAGGCCAGCTTCTTCGCCCTGGGCACGGTCAGCGGCCGTCCCGGCCTCTACCTCTCGCGCCGCATCGCGGGCGCCGACGGACGTCCCCTCGGCGTCATCGTCGCCAAGGTCGAGTTCGACGCCCTGGAGACCGAGTGGCGCGCCTCGGGCGAGCCGACCTATGTCACCGACGGCGACGGCGTGGTGCTGATCACCACCGTCTCCGACTGGCGCTTCCACACCACCGGCGCCCTGCGGCCCGACCGCCGCCGGCGTCTGGCCGTCGACCAGACCGCGGGGCGCGCCGACCTGTCGGCCCTGCCCTTCGAAGCGCTCGCCCCCGGCCTGATCCGCCTGTCCCGCAACGTGCCGCCCGATCTCTACGCCCGCGCCTCCGCCCCGATCCCGGACCTCGGCTGGCGGCTGCATCTGCTGTCGCCGGCCGGCGCCGCCATCAGCCGGTCGATCATGGTCGCGCGGGTCGTCGCCCTGCTCAGCGTCGCCCTTCTGGCGGGTCTGACCGGCATCCTGCTGCGCCGCCGCCAGCGCGCCATCGCCAAGGCCGCCGAGGACGTCGCCGCCCGCATCGACCTGGAGCGTCAGGTCGACGCCCGCACCGCCGAGCTGCGCGCCGCCAATGACCAGTTGAACCTCGAGATCGAGGAACGCCGCCGTCTCGAAAAGGGCCGCCAGGACCTGCAGGACGAACTGATCCAGGCCAACAAGCTGGGCGCCCTGGGCCAGATCGCGGCGGGTGTGGCGCATGAGATCAACCAGCCCATCGCCGCCATCCGCACCCACGCCGACACGGCGTCCGTCTATCTGGAGCGGCAGGACACGGACGGCGCCAACCGCGCCCTGACCCGCATCGGCGAGCTGACCCAGCGCGTCGGCGCCATCACCGACGAACTGCGCGCCTTCTCGCGCAAGACCCGCTCCGGCGCCGTGCCGGTCAGCGTCGAGGCGGCCATCGACGGCGCCCTGCTGCTGGTCGGCGCCCGGCTGCGCGAACGCGGGGTGACGCTCCAGCGCGGTCGCGTCCCCGCCGGCCTCGAGGTGCGGGCCGAGCGCAACCGCCTCGAACAGGTCGTCCTCAACCTGCTGCAGAACGCCATCGAAGCTCTGGAGGGCGTTCCCTCCCCGGTCATCGACATCTCGGTCACCGTCCGGGCGGGCAAGGTCACCGTGCGCATCTCCGACAACGGCCCCGGCGTCTCGCCCGAGGTGCTGGACCGACTGTTCACCCCCTTCACCACCGACAAGCGCGACGGGATGGGCCTGGGTCTCGTCATCAGCCGCGACATCGTCGCCGGCTTCGGTGGCGAACTGGTGCATGAACCCTCCCCCGAAGGCGCCGTCTTCAAGATCGTACTGGCGAAGGCCGCATGAGTTTCCAGCCCTGCAACCGCGTCGCCCTGGTCGAGGATGACGACGCCTTCCGCGCCGCCCTGGCCGAGCGGCTGGGCCTGTCCGGCCTGGCGATCTCCGAGTTCGCGTCCGGCGACGCCGCGCTGAAGGCGCTGGACGCCCGTTTCGACGGCGTGGTGGTCACCGACCTGCGCATGCCCGGCCTCGACGGGCGCCAGCTGGTCGACCGCCTCGCGGTGCTCGACCCCGATCTTCCCGTCGTCGTCATGACCGGCCACGGCGACATCGCCGAAGCCGTCGATGTGATGAAGCGCGGCGCCTACGACTTCCTGGCCAAGCCCTTCGCCCCCGAACGCCTGCTGGAGACCCTGAACCGGGCGCTGGAGAAGCGGGCCCTGGTGCTGGACAACCGCCGCCTCGCCACCCTGGCAATGGATGACGAATGGTCCATTCCGCTCAGCGGCGAGAGCCGGGCCGTCACCGCCCTGCGCGCCGCCATCCAGCGCCTCGCCGACGCCGAGGTCGATGTCCTGATCGAGGGCGAGACCGGGGCGGGCAAGGAGGCCGTCGCCCGCGCCATCCACAACGCCGGCCGCCGCCGGGTGAAGCCCTTTGTCGCCGTCTCCTGCGCCACCCTGCGCGAGGACGGGCTGGAGAGCCAGCTGGTCGGCCACGCCGCCGGCGCCTTCCCCGGCGCACTGCGCCGCCGCGAGGGCCAGATCGAGCAGTCGCACCAGGGCAGCCTCTTCTTGGACGAGATCGACCTGGCCCCCCGCGCCGCCCAGCTCCTGCTGCTGCGGGTGCTGGAGGAGCGCGAGGTCATGCCCCTGGGCGCGGGCGAGGCCCATGCGCTGGACCTGCGCATCGTCGCCGCCACCAAGGCCGATCCGGCCGAGGCCGTGGCCCGCGGCGACCTGCGCGAAGACCTGTTCTATCGGCTCAACGTGGTGCGCGTGCGCATCCCGCCCCTGCGCGAACGGCGCGAGGACGTGCCCCTGCTGTTCGCCCGTTTCCTCGACCGCGCGGCGCGACGTCTGGGCCGGGACATCCCGCCGATCGACCACGCCATCCGCCGTCGCCTGCTGGAGCACGACTGGCCGGGCAATCTGCGCGAACTGTCCAACTACGCCAGCGAGGTCGCCGTCGGCATCGCCGCCCCGACCGAACGGCTGGAGACCGACCGTAGCCTGTCCAGACAGGTGCAGGACTACGAGGCCGAACTGATCCGCGAGGCCCTGACCGCCCACAGCGGCGACATGCGCCGGGTCACTGACAGCCTGAAGATCCCGCGCAAGACCCTGTACGACAAGATGGCCCGTCACGGCATCCAGCCGTCAGAGCACCGGCGGCGCTAGCGGAGCGTATCCAGCCCCACCGCGACCGCCCCCATCGGCCCGGCCATCGCGCCCAGGCCCGGCGGCTGAACGAAGGCGTCGATGTCGGCGGCGATGGCGCCCGCCACGCCATAGCCCGCCAGGCTCTCGACCAGCGAGGCGCGCAGGCGTTCAAACAGCCACGGCTGACCGTCGGCCACCCCGCCGCCGATCAGGATTCGCTGCGGACAGGCCGTCAGCACCACGTTGTGCAGCATCCCGCCCAGCGCGTGCACGACCATGTCCCAGGCCGGGTCGTCCGGCGTCAGCTCTCCGCCCGGCCGCCCCGCGCGCGCCTCCACCGCCGGTCCGGACGCCAGCCCCTCGACGCAGTCGCCGTGGCAGGCGCAGACCCCCGGCCAGGCGTCCCCCGGCAGCCGCCCGACCTTCAGATGCCCGACCTCCGGATGGCCCAGCCCGCGCACGGTCCGCCCGTTGATCACCAGACCCACGCCGATCCCGGTGCCCACGGTCGCATAGGCGTGGCTGTCCAGCCCCCGCGCCGCGCCCCACCGCCCCTCGGCCAGCGCCGCGCCGTTCACGTCCGTATCCAGTCCGACCGGCACGCCGAAGCCCCGGTGCAGCATGTTCAGGTCGGCCCAGCGCCAGGCCAGCTTGGTCGTCTCGGTGATGTGCCCGTATTTCGGCGCGCGCGGGTCCAGCTCCACCGGCCCGAAGCTGGCGATGCCGATGGCGGCGAAGCCCGGCCCGGCCGCCCAGCGCTCCAGCACCGCGCGAATGGCGTCCAGCGTCTCCTCCGGCGTGGTCGTCGGCAGGCGGACTTCGTCGCGGATGTCGTCGGGTCCCGACGCCAGCACGCAGACGCATTTGGTGCCGCCCAGTTCGATGCCCGCGATCAGCGGCGATCCGAATCCCGTGTCCATGGCGGCACCCTGCCGCGTCGCGCCTCATTCCGCCATGCCCCGACAGGCCGGTGCGGGCTTGGCGCCGCGTGATTCAACCGTCACTGGTAGGTCATGGGGCGGGACGACATTCTGGACTGGCTGGAGGCCGAGGCCATCCACATCCTGCGCGAGACCGTCGCGGGGACCGAGCGTCCGGTCATGCTGTTCTCGGGCGGCAAGGACTCCGCGGTCATGCTGCATCTGGCCCGCAAGGCCTTTCATCCCGCGCCGCCGCCCTTTCCCCTGCTCCACGTCGATACGATGTGGAAGTTCGAGGCCCTGTACGCCTTCCGCGACGCCGCCGCGGCGGCCGCCGGCCTGCCCCTGATCGTTCACCGCAATCCGGAGGCGCAGGCCGCCGGGATCAATCCCTTCAGCCACGGCGGCGCGGTCCACACCGACCTCTGGAAGACCCAGGGGTTGAAACAGGCGCTCGACGCGGGCCGGTTCGACGCGGCCTTCGGCGGCGCCCGCCGCGACGAGGAGAAGAGCCGCGCCAAGGAGCGCATCGTCTCCGTCCGCACCGCCGCCCACGGCTGGGACCCGCGCGACCAGCGGCCCGAGCTCTGGAGCCTCTACAACACGCGCCTGAGCCAGGGGCAGACGCTGCGCGTCTTCCCCCTCTCCAATTGGACCGAGCTCGACGTGTGGCGCTACGTCCTGCGCGAAGGCGTCGCCGTGCCCGACCTCTATCTCGCCGCCGACCGCCCGGTGATCGACCGCGACGGCGTCCTGCTTCTGGCCGAGGATGCGCGCCTCCGCCTCCTGCCCGGCGAGACGCCGGTCGTGCGCCGCGTCCGCTTCCGCACCCTCGGCTGCTGGCCCCTGACCAGCGCCGTCGACAGCCGGGCCGACACCCTTCAGGACGTGGTCGCCGAGATCGCCGCCGCCACCGCCTCCGAACGCCATGGCCGCGCGATCGACCACGACCCCGCCGCCTCCATGGAGCGCAAGAAGCGCGAGGGCTATTTCTGATGGTCCCCGTTCCGATGCCCCCCGTTCCGATGTCCCCCGTGCGCGTGATCGCCTGCGGTTCGGTGGACGACGGCAAGTCGACCCTGATCGGCCGCCTGCTGCACGACGCGGGCGCGGTCTCCGTCGATCATCTGGCCGCCCTGGGCCCCGATCCCGACCTGTCGCTTCTGGTCGACGGCCTCGCCGCCGAGCGCGAGCAGGGCGTCACCATCGACGTGGCCTGGCGCGCCTTCGATCTGGGAGAGCGCCGCTTCATTCTCGCCGATGCGCCGGGGCATGAGCAGTACACCCGCAACATGGCCACCGCCGCCTCCACCGCCGACGCGGCCGTGGTGCTGATCGATGCGCGCAAGGGCGTCCTGACCCAGACCCGGCGCCACACCCGCATCCTCGCCCTCATGGGCGTCCGCCGCCTGCTGCTGACGGTCAACAAGATGGACCTCGCCGGCTGGTCGCAGGAGGTCTTCGAGGCCGTCGCCGCCGACTACCGCGCCTTCGCCGCGGACTTGGGCCTCGACGACGTGACCCCCATCCCCATCAGCGCCATGACCGGCGCGGGCGTCACCCGCCGGATCCCCGCCATGGCGTGGCATGACGGCCCCACCCTGTCGCAATGGCTGGCCCAGACCCCCGCGCCGAGCCCGACCGACGGCCCCTTCCGCCTGCCGGTCCAGATCGTCCTGCGCGACGGCGAGGCCCGCGCCTTCGCGGGCCGGGTCGCGGGCGGCGCGATCCGGCCCGGCGATCCCCTGCGCGTCCTGCCGTCCGGCGCGGAGGCCGCCGTGGCCTCCATCGACGGCCCCGAAGCCGCTACCGCCCGCGCGGGCCAGTCGGTCAGCCTGACACTGGATCGTCCCATCGAGGTGTCGCGCGGCGACTGGCTGGTCTCGCCCGACGCCCCGCCCGCCGTCGCCGACCAGTTCGAGGCCCATCTGGTCTGGATGTCGGATCAGCCGCTGCTGCCCGGCCGCACCTATGACCTGAAGATCGGAACCGCGACCGTTCCGGCCCGGGTCATGGAGATCCGGCATCGTGTCGATCCCGACAGCGGCGAGGCCCTGGCCGCCCGCACCCTCGCTCTCAACGAGATCGGCCTCGTCACCCTGTCGCTCGATGCGGCCGTGCCGTTCGAGCCTTACGCCGAAAGCCGGGAGCTGGGCGGCTTCATCCTGATCGATCGCATGACTGCGGCCACGGCGGGGGCGGGCATGATCCGCTTCGCCCTGCGCCGGGCGACCAGCATCCGGCCCCAACCCCTGTCCGTCAGCCGCGCCGACCGCGCCGCGCGCAAGGGCCAGACGCCGCTCGTCCTCTGGTTCACCGGCCTGTCCGGCGCGGGCAAGTCGACCATCGCCGACCGGGTCGAGCAGCGCCTGCTGGAACGGGGCTTCCACTCCGCCCTTCTGGACGGCGACAATGTGCGCGGCGGCCTGAACCGCGACCTCGGTTTCACCGACGCCGACCGGGTCGAGAACATCCGCCGCGTGGCCGAGGTGGCCCGGCTGATGACCGACGCCGGCCTGATCGTCCTTGTCGCCTTCATCTCGCCCTTCCAGGCCGAGCGCGAGATGGCCCGCGCCCTCATGGAACCCGGCGAGTTCCTCGAGATCCACATCGACGTCCCGCTGACGGTCGCCGAAGCGCGCGACGTGAAGGGCCTCTACGCCCGGGCGCGGGCGGGCCAGCTGGCCAATTTCACCGGTGTCGACAGTCCGTATGAGCCGCCCCAGGCCCCGGACCTGCGGATCGACACCGCCGCCTGCTCGCCCGATCAGGCCGCTGATCTGGTCATGGAGCTGGTCCTCAGGACCCAGCGCCCCGGCTGAAGCGCCACTTCATGCCCAGCACGCCCGCCGCCATCACCAGCGCGCAGGCGTTCGCCACCGCCACCGGCCAGGCCGAGGTCATGACGCCGTAGATGGTCCACAGCACGAAACACGTCACCGTCAGGGAATAGGTCTTCAGCGACACCGCCGAGGCGTCGCGCTCCTTCCAGATCTTGATCATCTGGGGCGCGAAACTGGTGATCGAGCACAGCGCCGCCGCCGTGCCGACAGCATTGGCGATCAGGTCGCTCACGACGCCTTGCGCCGCGTCGGCGTCTTGCGCTCTTTCGGCGGCGTAGCCTTGTCCGGCTGGGCGGCTTCGACATCGTCGATCCGCCGCCCGCGCCGCCCCTTGATCGGCGCGGCGGGCTTGCCCTGATGCACCGCGATGCCGCGCGCCTCGACCTCCATCAGGATGGCGTCCAGCTCCCGCTCGGTCAGGTGCTCGATGCCGATGAAGCGCGAGTCGGCCTGCTTCACGGCGAACACCAGCTCGTCCAGCTTGGCCTGCATCGCGGCCCCGTCGCGGTTCTGGGTGTTCTGGATCAGGAACACCATCAGGAAGGTGATGATGGTCGTGCCGGTGTTGATCACCAGCTGCCAGGTCTCGTTGAACTTGAAGATCGGCCCCGTCGCCGCCCACACCAGCACGATCCCGCAGCAGGCGATGAAGGTCCACGGCTTGCCGGCGACCTTCGCCGTCAGGGTGGCGAATTTGACGAACAGCTTTTCCATGGCTGCTCAACCCGGGGGAATGGTGAAGGTTGCGTGGGTGGCGAGCCGATCCGACAGGGTGCAGGGAAGTGATTAGTGGTTAGTGATTAGTGGATCGCAGCTTCACGTCTGGCGGCCTTCCTCGCACGGGTGGCGCGGCGGCCACCCACTAATCACTAACCACTAATCACTTCCCACGCGCCGCCGCCGGACCTCAGTCCCTCGGCGCCTGTGGCGCCCGCCGCGCGTGGGTCAGTTGCTCGAACGCATAGCCCAGCGACAGGACCTTCGCGTCCTCCCACTTCCCGGCCATGAAGCTGATCCCGACCGGCATGCCCCGGTCGAAGCCCATCGGCACGGTCAGGTGCGGATAGCCCGCCACCGCCGCCAGCCGGCTGGCCGAGCCCTGCATGTTGTCCTCGTCCTCGCGGTCGTTGGTCCAGGCGCGGGAGGTCGTCGGCGCGATCAGGGCGACCACGGCGTTGTCCGCCATCATCTTGTCGATCCCCTCGGGTCCCGCCGCCCGCAGCGAGCTGGCCCGCGCGTTGACATAGACCGGATCCTCCAGCCCGGTCGTCGCCTCGGCGCGCAGGAACAGCTCCTGCCCGAACAGGACCGTCTCGCGCGGCTCCGCCGTGTTGAAGGCGATCAGGTCCGCCAGGGTCCGCGTGCGCACCTGCGTCGGGTCGGTCGAGGCCAGATAGGCGTTCAGGTCGACCTTCAGCTCGGTCATCAGCACCTGCAGCTCCCAGGTCCCGATATTGCGCCAGTCGGCGGGCGGCTCGGTGATGTCGACGATCACCGCCCCAGCGTCGCGCATCACCTGCAGGGACCGCTCGAATTCGGCCCGCGTCTGCTCCGAATAGGAGGGCAGCAGGAAGCGCATCACCCCGATCCGCGCGCCGTTCAGCGACCGCGCATCCAGCGCCCGGGCGTAGTCCGTCTTGCGCGCATCCGCCTCGGCCGTCGCGGCGTCCAGCGGGTCCGTCCCCGCGATGACCGTCAGCACCCGCGCCGCGTCCTCGACCGTCGTCGTGATCGGCCCGGCGGTGTCCTGCGAATGGCTGATCGGCACGATGTGGGTCCGGCTCACCAGCCCCACCGTCGGCTTGAATCCCACCACCCCGTTCACCGAGGCCGGGCAGGTGATCGACCCGTCCGTCTCGGTCCCGATCGCCAATTCGGCCAGACCGGTGGCGACGGCCACCGCGCTTCCGGAAGATGACCCGCACGGGGTCCGCTCCAGGTCATAGGGATTGCGGGTCTGACCGCCGATCGCGCTCCAGCCGCTGATCGAATTGTTCGAGCGGATGTTGGCCCACTCGGACAGGTTGGCCTTGCCCAGCAGAATAACCCGCGCGGCCCGCAGCCGGGTGACGATCGGCGCGTCCCGCCCCGGCGCATTGTCCGCCAGAGCCAGCGAGCCCGCCGTCGTCGGCATGTCCGCCGTCTCGATATTGTCCTTCAGGACCAGTCTGCGACCGCTGATTTCGGTCAGCGGCGCGTCGGGCGTGGCCACCATGACGGCG
Source organism: Brevundimonas sp. (assembly GCF_023259385.1). Classification (GTDB taxonomy): domain Bacteria; phylum Pseudomonadota; class Alphaproteobacteria; order Caulobacterales; family Caulobacteraceae; genus Brevundimonas. Next base: position 13,064 of record NZ_JAHFPF010000033.1, read on the forward strand.
CCTGGCAGCATCGGCGCCAGAACCTCGGGCGCGCTCCAGCGGATCATGCTTCCCGCGCGCCGGTCGTAGGCCTGGTACTGGGCCATGACGTTCTCCGCCGTCAGCGGCGGACGCAGGGGGATGCTGATCACCGGCTCGCGCGTCGCATGGACTTCGGGGGCTGTCTGCGCCTCCGCCCCGCCCGCCGTCAGCATCAGCAGCGCCGCGGCGGCCCCCGCCCCCGTCAACATCCGCTCATCCCGGCGAAAGCCGGGACCCAGTACTTTGGGCGATGGCCGCCCGTCGGTTCGCGTCGTCATCGATCCATTCCCCCAACGGCGTCTCAACGAAAGAACTGGGTTCCGGCTTTCGCCGGGATGAGCGGAGTTCTGGCTATTGCGTATGCGACCGCGACCCGATCGTCCGGTCCAGGAAGTCCAGATACGTCCGCCACTGCTGCAGCTGACGCTCGTTGCCCCGCACCCCGTGACGCTGCCCCGGATACAGCATCAGCTCGAACGGCTGGCTGTTCTGCTGCAGGGCGTTGATCACCCGCGTCGAGTTTTCCAGGATGACGTTGTCGTCGGCCATACCGTGCATCAGCAGCAGGCGGCCCGTCAGGTTCGGCAGGCGCGGAATGACGTCCGAGGCCGCATAGCCTTCGACGTTGGCCTGCGGCGTCGACATGTACCGCTCGGTATAGGCGGTGTCGTACAGGCCCCACTCGGTCGGCGGGGCGCCCGCCAGCGCGCCGGCCAGCCCCATCTTCGGCTCGGTCGCCGCCATCAGGGTCATGAACCCACCGTAGGACCAGCCCATCATGGCGATGCGAGCATCGTCCACAAATGGCAATGATCTCAGATAGTCAGCCGCCATAACCTGATCTTCGATCTCAGGCTGGCCCATGCGCAGATACAGCGCCTGTTTGAACGCCGCCGAGCGGTCGCCCTCACCCCGGTTGTCCAAGCGGAAGACGATGTAGCCGGCCTCAGTCAACAGTTGATTGGTCGACGCCTGCCAGCCACGCTTGACCCCGCCGCCCGACGGTCCGCCGTACACCTGCATGACCACCGGATAGGTCTTCGTCCGGTCGAAGCCCGGCGGCGTGGTCATCTGCCAGACCAGGGTCTCGCCATGGCTTTCCAGCGTGCCGAAGGTCACTTCACCCCGGCGCGAGGCGAACGGATAGGCCGGGTGACCCGGCTGCAGACGGTTCTCCTCGATCCAGCGGATGCGCGTGCCGTCGGCCCGGTACAGGGCCGACTGCATCGGCGTGTTCAGGTCGGTGTAGTTGCCGACGAAGGCGGTGCCCGTCTTGTTCATCGACGCGCTCCACCAGCCGCCGGCGGAGGTCACCGCCACCGGCGTCATGGTCCGGCGCAGCGAAGCCCGGAACAGTTGCTGCTCGATCGGCTGCTCACGCCCGTCGCGCATAGAGGCGGTGAAGAAGACGTCGCCGGTGCGCTGGTCGACCCCTGCCAGGCTCTTGATCGGATACTGGCCCTGGGTGATCGCGCGCAGGCGGCGGCCGTCGCGGTTGTACAGATACAGGTGCTTCCAACCGGTCTCTTCCGACGACCACAGGAAGTCGCCGTTATCCAGCGCCTTGAAGTCGTGGTTCAGCGGGACCCAGGCGTCCGACCGCTGGCTGACGATCACACGCGAGGCGCCCGTGGCCGGATCGACGCTCAGCAGGTCCAGGGTCTTCTGGTTCCGCGACAGTCGCTGCACATACAGGATCCGGCCGTCCGCCGACCAGTTCACCCGCGCCAGGTAGATGTCATTGTCGGCGCCCAGATCGACCTTGATCCGCTGACCGCTCTGGCGGTCGTGGACGTACAGCTCGACCACCGCGTTCGGACGGCCCGCGCGCGGATAGCGCTGCTCCACCGTCGAAGCGCCGCCGCCGGTGATGTCCAGGCGCGGGATGATGTCGACGGTCGACTCGTCGGTGTGCTGCAGGGCGATGAACCGCTCGTCCGGGCTCCACCAGTAGCCGGTGTCGCGGTCCAGCTCCTCCTGGGCGATGAACTCCGCCGTGGCCCAGGTCTTCAGCCCCTCGCCGTCGCTGGTGACCGCCGTCTCGGTGTTCGTGGCCAGGTCGTAGACCACCAGGTCCTGGTCCCGCACGAACGAGACGAAATTGCCCTTGGGCGAGACCTTGGCGTCGATCTCGTCGGCCTCGGTCTCGGTCAGGCGGCGTACCTGCCCCCCTTCCCGCGCGGCCAGGAAGATGTCGCCCTCCAGCGGCGCCAGGATGTAGCGTCCCTGCTCGTCCCAGGAATACTCGACCACGCCGCGCGCGCTGATGCGCATCCGCTCGCGGCGCGCCTTCTCGGCCTCGGACAGTTCGCCCGCGTCGGGAACCAGCGCCCGCGCGTCGATCAGCTTGAACGGCTCGCCCGGGCCCGTCGGCGCGGCCCACAGGTCCTGCACCTCCACGTCGTCGGGGCGCGAGCGCAGGAAGGCCACCAGTTCCCCGTCCGGCGACAGGCTGACGCCCTTGGCCACGGGGCCGGACAGCGACGGGTTCGCGAACACCCGCTCCGGCGTCAGGATCGCGCTGTCGGCGATCGCGGGGGCCGCAGTTTGTTGCGCCATCGCGGCGGTAAACGGCGACAACGTCGCCACGAACAGGGTGGAGGCCAGCAGGATGTTTCGCATGAACGCCGCACGAAGGTTTTTTGAGTTGCCGGGACGCTAGAGGCGGAATCCTCCGCCGTCACCACCCACGCCTTCCAACGGCCGTCCTGCCAAATGCCGTCGCCGCGACACCCGATCCCTTCCCCCTGCCGCCCGCACCCCCTAAGAAGCGCCGCAATGACCGACGCCGTCGCCCCTCCCCCCGCCAAGGCCTCGCCCTTCCACGAACTCGAGGTCCTGTCCGTCCATCATTGGACCGACCAGCTGTTCAGCTTCCGCATCGCCCGTCCCGAGGACTTCCGTTTCCGCTCGGGCGAGTTCGTGATGATCGGCCTGCCCGGCGAAGACGGCGGTAAGCCGGTGCTGCGCGCCTATTCCATCGCCAGCCCGCACTGGGACGAGGAGCTGGAGTTCTTCTCCATCAAGGTTCCCGACGGCCCCCTGACCTCGCGCCTGCAGAAGATCCAGGTCGGCGACACTGTCCTGATGGGCAAGAAGCCCACCGGCACCCTGGTGCTGGACGCCCTGACCGGCGGCGAGCGCCTCTGGCTGATCGGCACCGGCACGGGCCTGGCCCCCTGGCTCTCGGTCGCCCGCGATCCGGACACCTACAGCCGCTTCGGCCAGGTCATCGTCTGCCACACGGTGCGCAACGTCGCCGACCTCGCCTACCGCGACTTCTTCACCCACGGCATCCACGAGGATCCGCTGGTCGGCGACGAGGCCAAGGCCCAGCTGACCTACTATCCCACCGTCACCCGCGAGCGGTTCGAGACCCCGGGACGGATCACCGACCGGATCAAGTCCGGCGACGTCTTCGCCGACCTGGGCCTGCCCATCGGCTTCTCTCCCAATACGGACCGCGTCATGCTGTGCGGCTCGATGGCCATGATCAAGGAGACCGGCGAACTGCTGGAAACCTACGGCCTCAAGGAGGGCTCGAACGCCGAGCCCGGCGACTATGTTCTGGAGCGCGCCTTTGTCGGTTGACCTGAAAGACACCCGGACCGTGGTCGCGCCCGAGGTTTTGGGCATCGACGCCCGGGTCGCGCCGGAAGCCTGCCTGTCGATGGCCGAGGTCCGCCACGGCGTCGACGCCCTGGACCGCGCCCTCGTCACCCTTCTGGCCGAGCGTCAGCGCTACATGAACGCCGCCGCCCGCATCAAGCCGAGCCGCGACGTCGTCCATGACGACGCCCGCATCGAGGACGTGGTCGCCAAGGTCTTGGCCGCCGCGGGCGCCGCCGGACTGTCGCCGGACATCGCCGAGCCTGTCTGGCGCACCCTCGTCGACCGCTGCATCGCCCACGAGTTCAGCGTCTGGGACAAGACGCGCGGCTAGGCTTTTCCTCCCCCTTCTGGGGGAGGGGGACCGCGAAGCGGTGGAGGGGGTCTTTCAGCCCCTCAAACTTCTCAGCATCAGCTCGTGCCGATAGGCCGCCACGTCGCCCAGGGCGATCTCCAGCTGATCCCGCACCCGGTCCAGCAGCGGCGGCGCGGACGCCCTGTCCGCCGCCTCCGCCGCCTGACAGGCCTGCGCCAGGGTGTCCGCGCCTATGCCCGCCGCCGCGCCGCGGATCGTGTGCACGGCGTCGCGCCAGCCCTCTTCCCGTACATCCAGCATCGGCGACCACATCGTCGCCTGCTGACCGAACAGGCCCAGCACCTCGTCGGTGATGGAATCCTCGCCGCCGGTCATCCGCTCCAGCACGTCGAAGTCGACCGCCCCGGACAGGTCCCGGCGCGCCATCAGGCCGCCGTCTCCTCACCCTTGGCCAGCCGCGAATTCCGCGACGACCAGACCAGGTAGATGACCAGGCCCACGCCGTTCCAGATGAAGAAGGCCGTCTGGGTGAAGGGCTTCAGGCTGAAGAAGAACAGCAGGCAGCCGATCACGGTGATCGCGCCGACCAGCCACCAGAGGGGCGCCTTGAACACCCGCTTGCGGCCCGGCTCACGCAGGCGCAGCACGATCAGGCTGACGCCCACGGCGGCGAAGGCGCACAGGGTCCCGGCGTTGGCCAGCGAGGCCAGCTCGTCCAGCGGCAGCAGACCCGCCAGGATGGCCACCACGATGGCGGTGAAGACGGTGACACCGCCGGCACGCCCCGGCTCGACACCTTGGCCAGGCTGCGCGGCAGCAGGCCGTCGCGGGCCATGCCCAGGAAGATCCGGCTCTGGCCGAACAGGAAGGCCAGCAGCACCGTCGGCAGGGCGATCACCGCGGCCCCGGCCACCAGCTGCGCCGCCCAGTTCGAACCCAGTTCACGCAGGATCAGCGACAGCGGCTCGGTGCTGGAGGCGAACTCCGACACCGGTCGCGCCCCGATCGCGGCCGCCGCGACCAGCAGGTACAGGGCCGTGCACACCAGCATCGAGCCGACGATGCCGATCGACAGGTCGCGCTCGGGCCGTTTGGTCTCCTCGGCCGCCGTCGAGATGGCGTCGAAGCCGTAGAAGGCGAAGAAGATGATCGCCGCCGCCGCCATCACCCCGGTCTGGGCGACCGCGGGCTGGCCGGTGATCTGCTCCCAGAACGGAATCTGCGGCGCCCCGAAGCCGTTGGGCATGAAGGGGGTGAAGTGGGCCGCGTCGAACTTCGGCAGGGCGATGGCCACGAACACCGCCAGGGCGGCGATCTTCACCAGCACCAGGATGACGTTGACCGTGGCGCTCTCCCGCGTGCCCAGCAGCAACAGGCCGGTGACCACGGCGATGATGAACACCGCAGGCAGGTTGATGATGCCGCCCGCGTGCGGCCCGGCCGTCAGCGCCGTCGGCAGGTCGATGCCCAGGCCGTGCAGGAAGGGCGTGGCGTAGCCGGCCCAGCCGACCGCCACGGCCGACACCACCAGCGAATATTCCAGGATCAGGCTCCAGCCCACGATCCAGGCGACGGCCTCGCCCAGCACGGCGTAGGAATAGGTGTAGGCGCTGCCCGCCGCGGGCATCATGGTCGACAGCTCGGCATAGGCCAGCGCCGCGCAGGCGCAGACCAGCCCCGCCAGGGCGAAGCTGACCATCACCGCCGGACCGGCCAGGCCCGCGCCCACGCCGATCAGGGTCAGGATGCCCGTGCCGACGATGGCCCCGACGCCCAGCGCCATCAGGTGCGGCCAGCCCAGCGTCTTCTTCAGCGCCGGGCCGTCGTGCGGCGCCAGCATCGTGTCGATCGAACGGCGGCGATTCCAGAAGGCCATGGTCGCGTCTCCCCTCGCCGCTCCCCGGCGGCTGATTCCGCGACGACCCTAGAGCAAAATCGGTCGCCTTGGACACCATCCAACCCGGCCCCGGCATGGCTCCGGCGTGATCCGGGGCCATTTTCCGGATTCAGACTGTTCCGGCTGGAAGCAGAATGGTCCGGCCCCGCCTGCGACAAACCGAAACGGACACCCAAAAGCCGCTTGCCATCCGGGGACGCCGCCGCTATGTCCCGCCCCTCGCTGACGCCGGTCCCGGCCGCCCGTCAGTGCGCAGACGATGAGTTCGGGTGATTAGCTCAGTTGGTAGAGCAGCTGACTCTTAATCAGCGGGTCGTAGGTTCGAACCCTACATCACCCACCATCGTCCCTTTTAAAATCAATCATTTATAACTCCACAGGGCAGGCCGACCACCGGATTGACCGTCTGGAACGGCGTTCAGCGCTGCGCGCTCGACCGAGCTGCGCCGTCCCCTCCGCCCGCCGATCGCGCGCCGCACGACGATGCGCCTCGGAGTGGTTGAAATACGGAAACTGAAACATATACTGTTTCTGTTGCGACCCGTCGTGACGATTCCCTGTTTCAGAGCCGGTCCCGGCCGAGCCGCTTTCCGAGGTCTCCTCCCCCATGAAGATCCAAC
>NZ_JAHFPF010000272.1 GCF_023259385.1 Brevundimonas sp.
GGCGCGGGGCATGCCCCTGTCGATCTCGGCGGCGGTCGGCTTCATCGCCGTCTCCGGCGTGGCCACCCTCAACGGCCTGGTCCTGATGCAGGCGGTTCTGGAGCGCCTCAAGGCCGGCGAGGCGCCGATCCAGGCCGCCGTCGCCGGCGCCGTCAGCCGCCTTCGCGCGGTCCTGACCACGGCCCTCGTCGCCGTGCTGGGCTTCATCCCGATGGCCTTCGCCTGGGGCCCCGGCGCCGAGGTGCAGAAGCCGCTGGCCACCGTCGTCATCGGCGGCCTGACCTCGGCCACCCTGCTGACCCTCATCGTCCTGCCGGTCCTGGCCTCGCTCGGACGGCGGACGAAGGGAAGCTGAAAGAGAAAGGGCCCGGTCTTTCGACCGGGCCCCTGATCTCAGAAGTTCGAATCGGCGGCTGTTCCCAGCGGCAACCCGTCCGGCCGGGCGACGCGCCGTTCGTGCTCCAGCGGAATCTCGGCGTCATAGCGGCCCGGGAAGGCGTAGCCGCCGTCGTTGAAATAGGGCGAACGGCCGTAGCCGTATCCGCGGTAGCGATAGCCGTAGGGGCTGTTCTCGGTCTGGCGGTAGCTCAGCCCCAGGGTGCCGTTCTCGCCGATCGGCAGGGTCACGGCCATGCCGAAGTCGCGATAGCCGCCGGTGCCGATGCCGGCGGTGAACTCGCTGTGCATCTTGCGGTCCACCCGAGTGTCGCGGACGCCGCCGATGTCGCGGTCGGCGGCGACGCCGTTGGCGTAGGGCCGGGCCTCCGGATCGCGCGCGGCGATCCAGCGGTCGATCTGCTGGTCCGTGGTCAGGTTGTGCGGCTCAGCGGCTTGCTGGGCTGCGCCCTCGGCGGTCGGGGCCACAGGCCGGGTCACGGCGGTCAGGTCGACATTGGTCGCCGGCGCGGTCGTCATCACCCCGTCGGGATCGCCGCCCATCAGGGCCGCGGCCATCATCAGTGCGGAAACCGCCATGCGCCTACTCCTGTACCAAACCCACCCTAGCCCTGAATAAGGCCAAGGTCAGGCGTTTCCGTCTCCACGCTGCAACGGATCGCGCAGCGGTTCGCCCTCGGGCACGAATTCCAGCGCCACCGAGTTGATGCAGTAGCGCAGGCCGGTCGGCGGCGGCCCGTCGGGGAAGACGTGGCCCTGATGCCCGCCGCAGCGCGCGCAGACCGTCTCGGTCCGCACCATGCCGTAGCTGGTGTCGGTGATGGCGGTGACGTGGGTCTCGTCCACCGGCTGGGTGAAGCTGGGCCAGCCGGTGCCGCTCTCGAACTTGGTGCCGGCGCGGAACAGCGGCAGGCCGCATTCCCGACAGCAGAATACCCCGGCCCGCTTCTCGCCCAGCAGCACGCCGCAGAACGGCGCCTCGGTGCCGTGCGACAGCAGGACCCGCGCCTCCTCGGCCGTCAGGTCCGCCTCCAGCCGCGCGCGCTCGACCGCATCCGGCGGCGTCAGGTCGTATCCGGAGGGGGAGCGGTGCGTGTCGGTCATGGCGTGGAGATAGGAAGCGGACGGTTGCGGGTCCAGCCTCCAAGGAAAAGGGCCGGACAGTTTCCTGTCCGGCCCCTTGTCTCACTCAAACCGGGTTCAGCCCCCGAACAGCGTGCCCACCCAGGCCTGAACCGCGGCCTGGTCGGCCGGGTCGCCCGTGTACACCAGGCCGGCGGCCGGAGCGTAGGGGGTGTTGTTCGGGCGCGGACGGGCGGTCCAGGCCTTGTGGCCGTAGCTCAGCTCCGAATAGTTCGACGGCAGGCGACGGGTGGTCGGTTCGATGAAGATGGTGTCGGTCGCCGTCGTCGTGCCCGCGATGCGGACGTTCGGCAGCTTGGAGATCAGGTCCAGCGTGTCCAGGCAACCGCCCGAGCAGCCGGCGTCGACCAGGACGATCACCGGACCCTGCACCGGATTGGCGGCGCCCGTGTCGGCGGTGGAGGCGCGGCCTTCAAGGGTGAAGGTCGGCTGGCCGGCGGCGATGGCGGCGTCGAAGGCGGCCACGATGGCGGCGGTCTGCTCGATCACGGCCGGGGCTTCGGCGGCGAAGCGCGGGTCCGCCTGCATCAGGGCCAGGGTCTCGGCGTACCAAGTGCGGTTGCCCGGGGTGGCGCGGTAGGTGATGGCGCCGGCCGCGGGCTGGCGGCTGGTGGTGAACTCCGGCGTCCAGATGCGGTTGGCCAGGCCATAGCCGCGCGCGGTCGAGGTGTAGGCCGAGGCGCCCGAGGCGGCGCGCAGGTCCAGCACGAAGCCTTGCGGGCCGCGCAGCTGGGCGGCCTGGGCCTCAACGGCTGAGTTGAAGGCGTCCCAGCCCGCCGAGTCGGCGAACGAGTGGACGTTGACCCAAGGGCGGCCGTTGACGGTCTCGACCGACAGCGGGGTCGCCGACGGCATGTAGACGGTGGCGCGGTAGGCGGCTTCCAGGTCGCCGGCGACCAGCGGCTCGGGGCGCAGGGTGACGGCGCGCGGACGGCGGTTGCCGGTGGCGAACTCGCAGATCGACGGCACGCCGTTCACGAACGGGTTGTTGCGGTTCCAGGTCAGGTAGGGCGCCGAAGTCACGCGACCGGCTTCGGTGTCCAGGTTGCCTTCCCAGCGGTCCAGCTTGTCCCGGGCGAACTCCTCGATCGGCGTGGCGTTGCACGACACCACCGTGTCGCCGACGCGCGGCACATTGGCGCCGCGCAGGCCCGGCTTGACGTAGGTCACGACATATTTGCCGCCGCGCCAGCCGGTGGCGAAACCGGCCCAGGACGTGCCGAAATACGGGCCGAGGCCTTCATAGGTCGGGGCGATCTGGATGTTCGAGTCGCGGAAGCCCGCCGCGTAGTAGCGCAGCAGATAGGCGTGGGAATCGCCCGAGTTGACGCGGTTGACCCGGCCCAGCGAGTCCTGCAGCCCGGCGTCCAGCCAGGCGCGGAAGTCGACGCTGGGTTGGCCGGGGATGGCCGGCGCCGGGTGGTTGGCGGCCAGTTCGTCATGCGCCGCTTGCAGGTCCTGGCGGGCCAGGGCGCGGAAATCCTGGGCGAAGGCGGAGCCGGCGCTGACAGCGAGAACCAGTGCGGCGGCGGCCGCGGCGGGTAGGAAACGGGACATGAAGTCAGGCTCCGGAGCCGAATTGAACAGGGCGTGGCGACGTTAAAGCCCAAGGGTGACAGACTTGCCAAGCCTCTACCCCGTTCGGATGAACGCCCCCATCCGGTTTACTCCCTGCGGATCGCGGCCTAATCGGGGCGAAGCGCCTCCGCAGGCGGATCATCCGCTTCACAGTCGAGCCTTCATGTTCAAGAAGATCCTGATCGCCAATCGCGGCGAAATCGCCGTCCGCATCATCAAGACCTGCCGCCGCATGGGCATAGCCACGGTGCAGGTATACTCGGAAGCGGACGCCGGTTCGCTGGCCGTGGAGATGGCCGACGAGGCCGTCCTGATCGGTCCCGCCCCCGCCGCCCAGTCGTACCTGCTGGCGGACAAGATCGTGGACGCGGTGCGTCAAACGGGCGCGGAGGCGGTCCACCCCGGTTTCGGCTTCCTGAGCGAGAACGCCGGTTTCGCGCGCCGCCTGAAGGCCGAGGGCATCGCCTTCATCGGCCCGAATCCCGAGGCGATCGACGCCATGGGCGACAAGATCACCTCCAAGAAGTTCGCCCAGGACGCCGGGGTCTCCACCGTGCCCGGCCACATGGGGCTGATCGAATCGACGGAAGAGGCGGTGAAGATCGCCCGCGAGATCGGCTACCCCGTCATGATCAAGGCCTCGGCCGGCGGCGGCGGCAAGGGCATCCGCGTCGCCCACTCCGACGACGACATGGCCGAGGGCTTCGCGGCCGTGAAGGCCGAGGCGCTGAACGCCTTCGGCGACGACCGGGTCTTCCTCGAGAAATTCATCATCGACCCGCGCCACATCGAGATCCAGGTGCTGGGCGACAAGCACGGCAACGTCGTCCACCTGTTCGAGCGGGAGTGCTCGATCCAGCGCCGGCACCAGAAGGTCATCGAGGAGGCCCCCTCCCCGCTGCTGGACGAGGCCACCCGTATGGCCATGGGCGCCCAGGCCGTCGCCCTGGCCAAGGCTGTGAACTATGACTCGGCCGGCACGGTCGAGTTCGTCGCCGGCCAGGACAAGAGCTTCTTCTTCCTGGAGATGAACACCCGGCTTCAGGTCGAGCACCCGGTCACCGAACTGATCACCGGCGTCGACCTGGTCGAACAGATGATCCGCTCGGCCTGGGGCGAGACGCTCGCCTTCGAGCAGAAGGACCTCAAGATCAACGGCTGGGCCATCGAGAGCCGCATCTACGCCGAGGACCCCTACCGCGGCTTCCTGCCCTCCATCGGCCGCCTGGTCCGCTACGAGCAGCCCGAGGAAGGCGAGCATGAGGACGGCTATGTCGTCCGCAACGATTCCGGCGTCCGCGAGGGCGACGAGATCAGCATGTTCTACGACCCCATGATCGCCAAGCTGTGCGCCTGGGCCCCGACCCGCGACGAGGCCCTGACCGGCATGGCCCGCGCGCTGGAGGACACCCACCTGGCCGGCGTCGGCCACAACGTGCCCTTCCTCGCCGCCGTCATGGACCAGCCCC
>NZ_JAHFPF010000034.1 GCF_023259385.1 Brevundimonas sp.
GGTCGCGGGTTCCGACACGGGATCGGACAGATTAAGCGGCCACCGTTGGCGTGGAGGCTTCATCAGGCGGTGATCTCGTCTCGAACGGCGTCGTGGTGACGCCCGCTGGGGGACGACAGAACCCTAGCGACTCAAAGGCGCAGAGCAAAGGCGAGCCCGGACGATTCCGGCGGGCTTCAGCACTCGTGCTTGCGGTCGCCCGAGACGGTGATGACGGTGGAGGGGGTGTTGGAGCCGCCACAGTCGCGGACGCGGTGGATTTCGCGTTCGGGCTTCTGCGGGGCGCTGAGATCCAGGCCGAACTGCGACAGAGCCGCAGCGGCGAGCATGGCGACGAAGCTGGCGATCATCTCGATCAGCGCTTGCATCGCCGATCCCCCTTGTCCGAATGACGGACGCTGTTATGCGCCGAAATCTCGTCTGAAACAATGCGGCGCACATGAACAAAGCGTCACCATTGACCGTTCCCGGCTTCGCGTGGGAACGGAAAGGCGTGGCGCGCGTCTCCTGATGGGGGAGGCGCATGCCGCCGTCATGCGAATCGGTCAGGCGTAGCGGCATGGAAGAGCACGACAGACTGTTTGCGCCCGGCCGGAACTGCTGGCGCGTGGAGACGGCGAACCGCTTCGCGGTCCTGATGGAGAACGCCGCCTATTTCGCTGCGCTGCGCTCGGCGCTGGACAAGGCGCAGCGGTCCGTCGTGGTGCTGGGCTGGCAGTTTGACCCGCGCACCCGGCTGCATCCGGACATCGCGGACGCCGGTCCGCTGGATGAGATCGGCCATCTTCTACGCATGCTGGTTAAGACGCGCCCCGAATTGGACGTGCGGCTGCTCATCTGGAAGTCGCCGCTGGTCATCGCCGCCTCCCAGGGGTTCTTCCCGCAACGGGCCCAGCAGTGGTTCCGCAAGCGGATGGTCGAGTTCCGCCTAGATCCGCCGCCCGCGCCCGGCGCCTGCCATCACCAGAAGGTGGTGATCATCGACGACGCGGTGGCCTTCTGCGGCGGCGGGGACATCTCGGTCGACCGCTGGGATTCCTGTGAGCACCTGGACGACGATCCGCGCCGCTGCATGCCCTCGGGCCTGATCGCATCACCCCGGCACGAGGTGATGTGCGTGGTCGATGGCCCGGCCGCGCGCGCCCTGGGCGACCTGGCCCGCGAGCGCTGGCGGCTGGCGACGGACGAACAGACCATCGTCGACGAGGCCCCCGGCGATCCCTGGCCGGACGGGGTGGAGCCGGATCTCACGGACACGCCCTTCGCCATCGCCCGCACCGAGCCCGGCTGGGGTCAGCGGACCGAGGTGCGCGAGAACGAGGCCCTGCACCTGGACGCCATTCGCAGGGCCAAGAAGCTGATCTATCTGGAGAACCAGTATTTCACCTCGCCGGTCATCGCCGCAGCCCTGGCCGAGCGGCTGGCCGAATGGGACGGACCGGAGGTGGTCTTGGTCTCGACCGGCGGCAGCCCGAGCTGGTTCGACAAGATGACCATGGACACGGCCCGGTCCGAGGTGCTGTTCCGGCTCGAGCAGGCGGATCGCAACAACCGCTTCTTCGCCTTCGCCCCGCACACGGCCCAGGGGGAGCGGATCATCGTGCACGCCAAGATGTCGATCTATGACGACGAGGTCCTGCGCATCGGGTCGACCAACCTGAACAACCGCTCGCTGGGCTTCGACACCGAGTGCGACGTGGCCGTGGAGCCTGGGACGGCGGCGGGGCGGGAAACCATCCGCGCCTTCCGGCACCGGACGCTGGGCCACTGGATCGGCGTCGAGGGGGAGGTCTTCGCCGCCGCGGAGGCTCTGGCGGAGTCGGTCGGAACGGCGGTGCAGCAGTTCGGCAACGGCCGGATGCGTCTGCTGGGCGCCACGCCGCCGTCCAGCGTCGAACAGATCATCGCCGAGTTCCAGCTGGGCGATCCGACCTCGGTCCGCGACGCCTTCCGTCCGTGGCGGCGGCGGGCGACCTCGCACCGCCGGCGGGCGATTACGGACGCCTGATCTCGAAGTCGACGATCAGCGGCAGGTGGTCCGAGGCCATCCGCGCCAGCGGCGAGAAGGGCGCCTTGACCGCCGTGACCACGATCTCCGGGCTGGTGAAGCAGTGGTCGATGCGGATGGCCGGGAAGCTGGACGGGAAGGTCTTCACCGACGGCTTCAGCCCGAGCGAGCGCTGGCAGTCGGCCAGCCGGCGCGCCAGCGTCTGGTAGGGGCGGGTGACCGAGGTGGCGTTGAAATCGCCGGTCAGCAGCGTCGGGCCGACGCAGTCCGGATGCCCCACCCACTGCTCGCCGACCAGGGCCGCCGCCTGCAGGCGCTGCTCGCGCGGGACCAGGCCCAGATGGGTGTTGAAGACGTTCAGGGTCACGCCGTCGATCTCGATGGCGACCCACAGGGCGCCGCGCGGCTCCAGCCCCGGCACGCCGCGCACCGAGGGCAGGGGGCCTGAGCGCATCAGCCGCTCGGGCAGGTGGGTCAGGATGGCGTCGCCGTACAGCTCGGCCTCGACCCGCATGGCCGGATGGAAGTGGTAGCTCATGGCCAGCTGGTCAGCGATCGAGCGGGCCTGGTCCACGAAGCCGGTGCGGGCGCGGCCCACGTCCAGCTCCTGCAGGCAGACGATGTCCGGCTCATGCTCGGCGATGACGCCCGCGATGCGGCCGACATCCAGCTTGCGGTCCACACCGACGCAGCGGTGCACATTGTAGGTCATCAGGCGGGGCATGACGGTTCGGTCGGCTTCGCGGGCGGGCTAGAGCGAAATCGGTTGAGTTGGACGGCGTCCAACTCGGCTCAGATTTCGCTCGAGTTTGATGTTGGACCATTGGTTGGATTCAGGTCGAGCCGACCTGAAGCAAAAATGGTCAAGGGCATTTCCGCCCTGAATGCGACTCCAAAGGGGCGCCGCCCGCTCAGATAATGACCAGCTTGTCCTCGATTTCGTTGCGGTCGCGGGGCGACGGCGGGAAATGTTCGGCCAGCACGGCGCCGCACAGGCCGACGGCGGCTTCGAACCCGGCCGCCGGATCACGGCGCTTCAGGCCCCGGGCCAGAGCCTCGACGGCGTCGGCCCAGACGGTCTGGTCGACCTTCGAGTGAATGCCCTCGTCGGCGATGACCTCGACCTGATGGTCCGCCAGCGAGGCGAACAGCAGCACGCCGGTGCGCGCCTCGGTCACGTGCAGGCCGTGGGCGAGGAACTGCTGCATCGCCGCCTTGTGCACCCGGGCGCGGCGCACGCTGCGCGGAGTGACCCAGCGGCGCACGACGGGCAGGGATGTCAGCAGGAAGACGGCCAGGAAGATCGCCGACTGGATCAGGGCGTAGGCGGTCAGCGCATGACCGATGGTGGTCTCGCGGGCGGCCAGGTGGGCGGCCTCCCAGCTGTCGGTCAGGCCCGGAATCCAGTCCGGCTCGAACCCCAGCGGGATCAGCCCCAGTGGCAGCAGCAGGGCCGCCGCCGCGGCCCAGCCGAAGGAAACGTCGCGATAGGACGAGACGCGCCGGGCCAGGACGCAGAAGATTTCGCCCGAGGTGGTCTGCTCGGCCGCCGCGATGGCCGCGGCGATGCGGGCGTGGGCTTCGGAGGTCGCTTGCATCACCATCCGCCCGAGGCCCCTCCGCCGCCGAATCCGCCGCCGCCGCCGCCGAAGCCGCCGCCTCCACCGCCTCCGCCGCCCCAGCCTCCGCCGCCGCCGCGCCCGCTGTTGCGCATGGCTTCGCTGGCGGCCCAGATCAGGATCGGGCCCAGGCCGCTGCTGCGTCGCCGGCCCCGGCCGGACGCGCCGCCCAGCAGGCCGAGCAGCAGGAAGAGGAAGACCACGGCGATCAGCACAGCCGGGCCGATCGGCAGGCTGGACCTGGGCCGCTCGGCGACCGCCGCGCGCGCCTGCGCCTCGGCGGGGTCGAGCCGCAGCTGCGCGTCGATGGCGTCCACGCCCGCGGTGACGCCCCGGTCGTAGGAGCCCTCGCGCAGGGGCGGCAGGATGTCGTTGTGGATGATCAGGGCCGAAAGGGCGTCGGTCAGCACCGGCTCGAGACCGTAGCCGACCTCGATCCGGACCTTGCGCTCGTCGCGGGCGATGATCAGCAGGACGCCGTTGTTCTTGCCCGCCTGGCCGATCCCCCAGGCGCGGCCCAGCTGATAGCCGTAGTCCTCGATGGGATAGTCCTGGAGGTCCGGAACGGTGACGACCACCACCTGATCGGTGGTGTCGCGCTCCAGCGCTTCCAGCTTCGTCGTCAGCGCGGCCTCGGTCGCGGGCGAGATCAGGTCGGCCCCGTCGACGACCCGCCCGGTCAGGGACGGGAACCGCGGGCCGTTCTGCGCCGAGACGGGGCTCGCCGCCAGCCAGACGGCGGCCAGCAGGACCGCGACGAACGCGGCCGCGCGGGTGGTCAGTCCCTCAAGACCTCGCGGGATCACCGGGCGGGCGCGGCCGGCGGTGCGGAGCCCGGCGCCGCCGAAGGCGCGGGAGCGGCGGGGTTCAGGGCGTCGAAATTGACGCCGGGCGCGGACTGGGCGGCCTCGGTGGCGCTGAACGACTGCATCGGCTGCGAGCCGCCGTGGATGGTCTTGGCCCAGATCACCGTCGGGAAGGTGCGCAGCGAGGTGTTGTAGTCGCGCACGGCCTCATTGTAGTCGCGGCGGGCGACCGCGATGCGGTTCTCGGTGCCTTCCAGCTGCGACTGCAGGGCCAGGAAGTTCTGGTTCGACTGAAGCTGGGGATAGTTTTCCGTCACCATCAGCAGGCGGGACAGGGCCTGGGACAGCTCGCCCTGGGCGGCCTGGAAGCGCTGGAAGGCCTGCGGGTCGTTCAGGGTCTCGGGCGTCACCTGGACGGCGGTGGCGCGGGAGCGGGCCTCGATCACCTGGGTCAGGGTGGTGCGTTCCTGCACCGCCGCGCCCTGAACGGTGGCCACCAGGTTGGGCACCAGGTCGGCGCGGCGCTGGTACTGCGACTGGACGTCGGCCCAGCGGGCCTTGGCCGCCTCTTCCTTGGTCGGAATGCTGTTGATGCCGCAACTGGCCACGGCGGGGGCGAGAACGACCACGGCGGCGACGGCCGCAAGGCGGGGCGGGATCCGGATCATGGGCGTCTCCTCAGACTGCGTTGAGAAGGACTATTGGGCCGGAGCGGCCCAGGTTCAAGCGTCCAGCGACTCGGCGTCCACACCCGCGGCGCGGCAGGCGGCCGAATAGGTGTTGGCCAGCAGGCAGGCGATGGTCATCGGACCCACGCCGCCGGGGACCGGGGTGATGCGTCCGGCGACGGCGGCGGCCTCCTCGAAGGCGACGTCGCCGACCACCCGGGTCTTGCCCTCGGCGGCCTTGACCGGATCCCTGGAGGGCACGCGGTTGATGCCCACGTCGATCACCGTGGCGCCCGGCTTGATCCAGTCGCCGCGCACCATCTCCGGACGGCCGACGGCGGCCACGACGATGTCGGCGGTGCGGCACAGGGCGGGCAGGTCGCGGGTGCGCGAGTGGGCGATGGTGACGGTGCAGCTTTCGGCCAGCAGCAGCTGGGCCATCGGCTTGCCGACGATGTTGGAGCGGCCGACGACCACGGCGTTGAGACCGGTCAGGTCGCCCAGTTCGGCCCGCAGCATCATGATGCAGCCCAGCGGCGTGCAGGGGACCAGCCCCGGCAGGCCGACGGCCAGACGGCCCGCGTTGACGACGTGGAAGCCGTCCACGTCCTTGTCCGGGTCGATGGCGTCCAGCACGGCGGCGCTGTCGATGTGGCCGGGCAGGGGCAGCTGGACCAGGATGCCGTGGATGCCGGCATCGGCGTTCAGATCGGCGATCAGGGCCAGCAGGTCGGCCTGCGTCGTCGTGTCGGGCAGGCGGTGGGTGTTGGACCGCATGCCCGCGCGCTGGGTCGTCTCGCCCTTGTTGCGCACATAGATCTGGCTGGCGGGGTCCTCGCCGACGATGACGACGGCCAGTCCGGGCTTCACGCCATGGGCGCTTTCCAGCCGGGCCGAGGCCGCGGCGACGCGGTCCACCAGGCCGGCCGCGAAGGCCTTGCCGTCGATCAGGGTCGCGCGGGTGGGTTCGGCCGTCATGGGTTTCGGCTCCGGTCGTCAGGAATCGTGCGGTCCGCGCGATTTACAGAGGGGCGCGTTCGGCGTCTATGATCACTGTCGACTCCCAGGGGATACGCATGCGCCGTCAGACCATTTTCGCCGCCGTCAGCAGCCTGGCGCTCGCCGCCGCCCTGGCGGGGCCCGCCTTCGCCCAGGACGCCCGGCCGCTCGCGCCCGGAGACCAGGTCGAGGGCGAGATCGCCGACGGCGATTCCAATGGTCCCGACAACGCCTACCGCTATGACAGCTACGCCATCACCGCGACCGCCGGTCAGCGGTTCGAGGCCGTGATGCGCGCCGAGGGCTTCGACACCTTCCTGCAGGTCCAGCCGCAGGGCGAGGCCGGGGACGACGAGCCGCTTGCCAGCGACGACGACGGTCTGGGTGAAGGCACCAACTCGCGCCTGCGCTTCGCCGCGCCGGAGGACGGGGTCTATGTCCTGCGCGCCCGGACCCTGTCGGGGACGGAGGGCGGCGCCTACACCCTGAGCCTGACCGAGCGCCCGCCCGCCAAGCCCGCGCCGGAGCCGGGCCAGATCGCCCTGGGCGCGACCGTGCAGGGCGAGCTGAGCGACGACGACGCCGAGACCGACGCCGGCGCCGCCTATGAGGACTGGGCCTTCACCGGCGGCCAGGGCGACCGCGTCCAGATCGGTCTGGACAGCGAGGCCTTCGATCCGGTGGTTCGCGTGGGCCGGATCGCGGACGGCGTGTTCACCGAGCTGGGCATGAACGACGACGGCGGGGACGCCGGCCTGAACTCGCGCCTGGTCTTCACCCTGCCGGAAGCGGGGACCTATGTGATCCGCGCCACGCCGCTCAGCGCCGGCTCGACCGGGGCCTACAGCCTGACGCTGTCCGAAGGCCCGGCCCCGATCCAGGCCACCGCCATCCGTATCGGCGACACCGTTCGCGGCGAGCTGACCGACGACGACGGCCTGAGCGCCAACGAGGAGCACGCCGACGCCTACCGGCTCAGCGGGAAGGAGGGGCAGCGGATCCGCATCGACATGACCTCGACGGCCTTCGACACCTACCTGGAACTGTTCGACGAGAACCAGGTCAGCCTGGCGACGGACGACGACGGCGGGCCCGAGGGCACCAATTCGCGGCTGATCTTCACCCTGCCGCGCGACGGCTCCTATGTGATCGAGGCGCGGGCCTTCTCCGACGCGCGCGGGCGCTACAGCCTGGCGATCTCGGAGGTCGAGCCCGACAAGCCGCCGCAGCCGCTGGCCTTCGGCGCGAAGCTTGAAGGCGAGATCGGCGAGACCGATTCCCGGGACAACGACGACCGGGGTTACGACGCCTTTGTCTTCGACGGCCACAAGGGCCAGCGCGTGCGGGCGATCATGCGCTCGGGCGACTTCGACACCTATCTGCAGATCGGCAACGCCGAAGGCGAGTTCACCCCGCTGGCGCAGGACGACGACGGCCTGGGCGAGGGCACGGATTCGCGGCTGAGCTTCACCCTGCCGGAGGACGGCCGCTATGTGCTGCGCGCCTCGCCGCTGGGGGCGGACGGCAAGGGCCTGTATTCGCTGGAACTGCAGGACCGCGGTCCGCAGCCGCAACCGGGCAGCCTGCTGATCGGCACGAGCGCCCACGGCGTCCTGACCGAAAGCGACGCCACCGCCGACGACAACAGCTTCTATGACGCCTATCGGGTGACGGTGAAGGCCGACGAGAAGCTGGTCATCATGATGGTCTCCAACGAGGTCGACAGCTATCTGGTCGTCGGGCGCGAGAACGAGGGCGGGACCTTCGAGGGCCTGGCCTCGGACGACGACAGCCTGTCGGACACCCACGCCAAGCTGGAATGGACGGCGCCCGAGGACGGCACCTACGAGATCCGGGCCGGCACCTTCCAGCAGGGCCAGACCGGGTCCTATGCCCTGATCGTCGAGAAGAAGCCTTAAGCCGCGCGGAGCGGTCCCGCATGTCCGACATCGTCAACCGCAAGGACCAGCATCTGGACGTGATCCTGTCCGGCCGCGGGCGGCATGGGCGTGACGGCGGGCTGGACGCGGTGCGCTTCGTGCACGAGGCGCTGCCCGATCTGGACTACGGCAAGATCGACCTGGGCGCGGACTTCCTGGGGCGGCGGCTGAAGGCGCCGCTGCTGATCAGTTCGATGACCGGCGGGCCATCGCGGGCCGAGGCGATCAACGCCCGGCTCGCCGAAGCCGCGCAGCACCTGGGCATCGCCCTGGCCGTCGGGTCGCAGCGCGCGGCGCTGGAGGCGGGCGGGGCGCCGGGGCTGGACATGGCCTTGCGGCTGAAGGCGCCCGACACCCCGATCCTGGCCAATATCGGCGCGGCCCAGCTGACGCGGGGCGTGGGGCCTGACGAGGCGCGCCGGATCGTGGACATGGTCGCCGCCGACGCCCTCATCGTGCACCTGAACCCGCTGCAGGAGGCCTGCCAGCCCGAGGGCGACCGGGACTGGTGGGGCGTGGGCGCGGCCCTGGAGGCCCTGATCCGGACCGTGGACTTCCCGGTGGTGGTCAAGGAGACCGGCGCGGGCCTGTCGGCGGCGACGTGCAGACGGCTGGCGGCCATGGGGGTGGCGGCGCTGGACGTGGCCGGGGCGGGCGGCTCGAACTGGGCCCTGGTCGAGGGTGAGCGGGCGGAAAGCCCGGCGGACAAGGCCCATGCCGCCGCCTTTGGCGACTGGGGCATCCCCACGGCGCGGGCGATCGCCGAGGCGCGGGCGGCTTGTCCCCGGACGCTGATCATCGGCTCAGGCGGGATCCGCGACGGCGTCGATGCGGCCAGGGCCATCCGGCTGGGCGCCGACATGGTCGGTCAGGCGGCGGGCGTCCTGGCCGCGGCGACGGTCTCGACCGAGGCCGTCGTGGCCCATTTCCAGACCGTGATCCGCCAGTTGAAGACCGTCTGCTTCTGCACCGGCTCGGCCAATCTGACGGCGCTGGCGCGGGCGCCGCTGCAGGACTGAAAAAGCGCACTCGGAAAAATGGAGTGCACATCGTGCACTTTTTCCCGTGAGGCGGGGGCTGCGGGGCGAGGTTCCACCGGTAGATTGTCAAAGACCTGAGGGGAGGAACCCTAGCAGGTCGAGGCGTCAGATTTGGGCGTGGGTTCTGCTCCCTTCTCCCGATGGGAGAAGGTGGCGGGGCGGAGCCCCGTCGGATGAGGGTCGGCGGGTTCAGTCGGCCTTAGCCGCCGCCCAGGACGGGGGCGCGGCTCATCGTCGAATGCCGGAAGGCGACCCTCACCCTTTCGCCTGACCAATCGCTGCGCTCTTGGAGGCTCAAGCCCTCTCCCATCGGGAGAGGGGACGGAAACTAGGCCGACGGGAGCAGGTCTCCGGCGAACGCCCGATACCGGCCGGCGCGGACGCCGTCGGTGGCGCGTTCGATGTCCGGGGCGAAGTATTTGTCCGAGACGTAGGGCTCGGCGGCTTCGCGGACGATGCCCCAGACCTGTTCCAGATCGGGCGAGCTGGTCAGGGGGCGGTGGAACTCCAGGCCTTGCGCGGCGGCCAGCAGTTCGATGCCGACGACGGTGGCGGTGTTCTCGGCCATCTCCAGCAGGCGACGGGCGCCGTGGGTGGCCATGGAGACGTGGTCTTCCTGGTTGGCGCTGGTCGGCACGGTGTCGATGACGCAGGGGTGGGCGACCATACGGTTCTCGGCCACCAAGGCGGCGGCGGTGACCTGGGCAATCATGAAGCCGGAGTTCAGGCCGCTCTCCTTGACCAGGAAGGCCGGCAGCTCGCTCATCTTGGGATCGACCAGGATGGAGGTGCGGCGCTCGGAGATATTGCCGATTTCGCAAAGCACCATAGCGATCTGGTCGGCGGCGTAGGCGACGGGTTCGGCGTGGAAGTTTCCGCCCGAGATGACGTCGCCGTCCTCGATGAAGACCAGCGGGTTGTCGGTCACGGCGTTGGCTTCGCGCTCCAGCATGGCGGCGGCGTTGCGCAGCACATCCAGGGTCGCGCCCATGACCTGCGGCTGGCAGCGGAGGGAGTAGGGGTCCTGCACCTTGGCGCAGTCGTGGCGATGGCTGTCGCGGATGGCCGAGCCGCTGATCAGGGCGCGCAGGCGGGCGGCGACGTCGATCTGGCCCGGCTGGCCGCGCAGGGCGTGGATGCGCGGATCGAACGGCGCGTCCGACCCCTTGAGCGCGTCGACTGACAGGGCGCCGGCGGCGATCCCGGCGGCGAAGACGGCCTCGGTCGCGAACAGGCCGGCCAGGGCCAGGGCGGTGGAGCACTGGGTGCCGTTCAGCAGGGCCAGGCCTTCCTTGGGGCCGAGCACGACGGGCTTGAGCCCGAGCTTGGCCATGGCGGCTTCGGCGGAGAGGGTTTCGCCGTTGTGGCGGGCCTCGCCGACGCCGATCAGGACGCAGGACATATGGGCCAGCGGGGCCAGGTCGCCCGAGGCACCGACCGAGCCCTTGGACGGGATGCAGGGCAGGACGTCGGCGTTCACCAGGGCGATCAGGGCCTCCAGCGTGCCGCGCCGGACGCCCGAGGCGCCCTTGGAGAGGCTGGCGATCTTCAGCACCATCAGCAGGCGGGTGACCGCGTCCGGCAGCAGGGCGCCGACGCCGCAGGCATGGCTGAGGACGAGGTTCTTCTGAAGGGTTTCAAGGTCTTCCGGCGCGATGCTGGTGTTGGCCAGCAGGCCGAAGCCGGTGTTGATGCCGTAGACGGTGCGCCCCTCGGCGAGGATGGCGGCGACGACGGCCGCGCTCTTCTCGACATCGGCCCAGGCGGCGGGGGTCAGGCAGACGGTGACGGGGCCGTCGAGGACCGTGCGGAGCTGCGCGAGGGTAAGTGGCGATTGGCCGATGGTGATCTGGGTCATGAGGAGGCTCGGCAGGACGTTTCGGCGAATGGCAAGGTCAGGGTGGCGTGGGGACCCGGAGGAGACTCCGGCAAGCGGGGGAATTGCGCGTAAGGGAGCGTCGCCGTAATGCTGGATCTGGCTGGAATCCGGATCTGACAGTCGGGGCAGTAGCCCGTGTTCTCCTCCCGGATCGAAAAGCGCCTGCCGTCGTCCTCGACGCGGACCCGCTCCGATGCGAAATGCATCTGGCCCTCGCGCGTCGGCCAGGTATTCGAGTCTATGCAGCGATCAAAGCTGGACGGATTCGCGAGAGAAAGCAGAAAGGCGGCTCGGGTGGGCTCGACGCGCAGGTCCAGTGGCGGCCGACCGGAGAAGTCGGGCAAGGCGCACGCCGAAAGGGCGAGAGCGGCTCCTGCGACGGTCATGAAAGCCGCGGCTTTCACTTCAGGCTCGGCAGGTTGAGCCCATGGTCACGGGCGGCTTGCTTGGCGATCTCGTAGCCCGCGTCGGCGTGGCGCATGACGCCGGTGGCGGGGTCGTTCCACAGGACCCGTTCGAGGCGGGCGGCGGCTTCCGGCGTGCCGTCGGCGACGATGACCACGCCGGAATGCTGGCTGTAGCCCATGCCGACCCCGCCGCCGTGGTGCAGCGACACCCAGCTGGCGCCCGAGGCGGTGTTGAGCAGGGCGTTGAGCAGGGGCCAGTCGGAGACGGCGTCCGAGCCGTCCATCATCGATTCCGTCTCGCGGTTGGGGCTGGCGACGGAGCCGCTGTCCAGGTGGTCGCGGCCGATGACGATAGGGCCCGAGAGCTCGCCCGAGGCGACCATGTCGTTGAACATCAGGCCGGCGCGGTGGCGGTCGCCCAGGCCGATCCAGCAGATGCGCGCGGGCAGGCCCTGGAAGGCGATGCGCTCGCCCGCCATGTCGAGCCAGCGGTGCAGGCCCGCGTTGTCGGGGAAGAGCTTCTTCATCGCCGCGTCGGTCTTGCGGATGTCCTCCGGATCGCCGGTCAGCGAGGCCCAGCGGAACGGGCCGACGCCGCGGCAGAACAGGGGGCGGATGTAGGCCGGGACGAAGCCGGGGAAGTCGAAGGCGTTGCTGACGCCCGCATCGAAGGCGACCTGACGGATGTTGTTGCCGTAGTCGGTGGTCGGGACGCCCATCTTCTCGAAGGCGAGCATGGCGTTGACGTGGTCAACGATGGAGGCGCGGGCCCCGGCGACAACGGCGTCGGGATCGGACTGGCGCTTCGCCTCCCATTCGGCGACGGTCCAGCCCTTGGGCAGGTAGCCGTTGACGAGGTCGTGGGCACTGGTCTGGTCGGTGACCAGATCGGGCCGGACGCCGCGCTTCACCAGTTCAGGCAGAACATCCGCTGCATTGCCCAACAGCCCGACAGAAATGGGTTTTCCGGTCTTCTTGGCGTCTTCGATCAGGGCCAGGGCCTCGTCCAGCGTCTCGGCCATGACATCGAGGTAGCGGGTCTTCAGGCGCATCTCGATACGGCTGCGCTGACACTCGACGGCGAGGCAGGAGGCGCCGGCCATGGTGGCCGCAAGGGTCTGGGCGCCGCCCATGCCGCCGAGGCCGGCGGTCAGGATCCACTTGCCCGACCAGTCGCCGCCGTAGTGCTGGCGACCGGCCTCCATGAAGGTCTCATAGGTGCCCTGAACGATGCCCTGGGTGCCGATGTAGATCCACGACCCGGCCGTCATCTGGCCGTACATCATGAGGCCCTTGCGATCGAGCTCGTTGAAATGCTCCCAGGTCGCCCATTTGGGCACCAGGTTGGAGTTGGCGATCAGCACGCGCGGGGCGTCGGCGTGGGTGCGGAAGACGCCGACCGGCTTGCCCGACTGGACCAGCAGGGTCTGGTCCGCCTCGAGGTTGCGCAGCTCCTCGACGATGCGGTCGAAGGCCTGCCAGTTGCGGGCCGCCTTGCCGATGCCGCCGTAGACGACGAGGTCTTCCGGACGCTCGGCCACCTCGGGATCAAGGTTGTTCATGAGCATGCGCAGGGCCGCCTCGGCGGCCCAGGTCTTGGCGGTCATCTCGGGTCCGCGCGGAGAGCGGACGATGCGGGCGTTGCTGTTGGTCATGGGGTCAGGCTCGCTGGCTGATCGCGAAGTCGCGGGCGGCGGTGAGGACGGCGCGCAGGGTGCGCGTGATGGGCGCGGCGCGGGCCGCGTCGAAGGGGGTGGGCCAGGTCGAGGCGTCCATGACGGCGGGCTCGTCGATATAGCCGCGGCAGGCCAGCTCCATCTGGATGGCGTGGGTCCCGGTCTCGGGGCGGCCGTAGTGACGCGTGGTCCAGCCGCCCTTGAAGCGGCCGTTGACGACATGGCTGTCGCCGGAGGCGATGCAGGCGGCCTCGACCGCCGCGGTCAGGGCCGGGTCGCAGGTGACGCCGCCGTTGTCGCCGATGTTGAACTGCGGCAGCTCGCCGTCGAACAGGCGCGGCACGTGCGAGCGGATCGAATGGGCGTCGTAGAGGACGACGGGGCCGTCGGCCGACAGCCGCGCGATCTGGGCGGTCAGGGCGGCGTGGTAGGGGTCGAAGAATTCGGCGCGGCGGGCCTCGATCTCGGCCGCGTCGGGCTCCTGGCCGGGCTTGTAGAGGGGCTCGCCGTCGAAGGTCTCGGTGGGGCACAGGCCCGTGGTGGTCATGCCCGGATAGAGGGACTGGCCCGACGGGTCGCGGTTCATGTCGATGACGCTGCGCGAGATGGCGGTGCGGACCGTGGTCGCGCCCAGTTCGGTCGCGAAGGCGTAGAGGCGGTCGATCCACCAGTCGGCGTCCTTGCGGGCCCGCCAGGGGTCGGCCATGCGCGCCTCGATGGCCGCCGGGATGTCGGTTCCGGTGTGGGGGAAGGCGATGATCAGGGGGGCGTCGCCGGGCGCCACCGTCAGCCAGTCCGTCATCTCCGCCTCCTTGCCAGTTTCTCGATTATGTATAGACATATTCGCGACGATGGAGAGTTGTCCAGTGCCGGATCAAGCCGCCCACAGCCTGTTCTTCCGCCGCGCCCTGCTGCCGCAGGGCTGGACGGCGAATGTGAGGATCGCCGTCACGGACGGGGCGGTCACGGGGGTGGAGACGAACGCCGTGCAGGGCGCGGGCGAGGCCGATCTGGGCGTCGTCCTGCCGGGCCTGTCGAACGTGCACAGCCACGCCTTCCAGCGCGCCATGGCCGGGCTGACCGAAGAGCGCGGACCGAACGAGGGCGATGACTTCTGGTCCTGGCGGGCGCTGATGTACCGCTTTCTCGACCGGGGCGGGCCCGAGGAGATCGAGGCGATCACGGCGCTGGCCTTCGCCGAGATGCTGGAGGGCGGCTTCACCCGGGTGGGGGAGTTCCACTATCTGCACAACGACCCCGACGGCCGGACGTACGCGGACCGGGGCGAACTGGCGGGGCGGATCGCGGCGGCGGCGGACGGGACCGGGATCGGCCTGACCCTGTTGCCGGTCTTCTACGCCCATGCGGGCTTCGGCGGGACGCCGCCCGCGCACGGACAGCGCCGCTTTATCAATGACATCGACGGCTTCGCGAAGCTGATGGATGAGAGCCGGCGGATCGTCTCGGCCCTGCCGGACGCGGTCGTCGGGGTGGCCCCGCACAGCCTGCGGGCCGTGACGCCGGAGGAGATCGCGGCCGTGGTCCCGATGGCCGGCGACGGGCCCGTGCACATCCATGCGGCCGAGCAGACCAAGGAAGTCGACGACTGCCTGGCCTGGTCCGGCGCGCGGCCGGTGCAATGGCTGCTGGACAATGTCGGGCTGGACCGGCGCTGGTGCCTGATCCACGCGACCCATCTGACCGGCGACGAGACGACGCGAATGGCGAAGAGTGGGGCGGTGGCGGGCCTGTGCCCTGTGACCGAGGCCAACCTCGGCGACGGCGTCTTCCCGGCGGTGGAGTTCCTGGCCCAGGGCGGGACCTTCGGCCTGGGAACGGACTCCAATGTGCTGATCGACGCCGCGGGAGAGCTGCGGGCGCTGGAGTACAGCCAGCGGCTGACCCGGCGCGGCCGGGCGGTGCTGGCGGACAAGGAAGCCTCGACCGGCGGGACCCTGTACCGGCGCGCGCTGGCGGGCGGGGCGCAGGCGACCGGCGGGACCACGGGCATCGCGGTCGGCCAGGCGGCGGACTTCGTGACGTTGGAGACGGACGACCTGGCCTATGCGGGCCGGACGGACGACGCCCTGCTGGATAGTCTGGTCTTCGCCGGACCGAAACGGGCCATCCGCACGGTCTGGCGGCGGGGCCGGGTGGTGGTCGAGAACGGCCGCCATGTGGGCCGGGACGCCATCGAGGCCCGTTATCGCCGGGCGCTGGACGCCGTGCTGGGCGGATGAGCGCCCTGCATCGCCGCATCGGCGCGGACATTGAGCGGCGGATCCTGACCGGCGAATGGCCGCCGGGCGCGCGGGTGCCGACCGAGGCCGAGCTTCAGGCGGAATACGGCTGCGCGCGGATGACCGTGTCCAAGGCCCTGACCGACCTGTCGGCGCGCGGGCTGATCCTGCGCCGGCGCCGGGCGGGGTCCGTGGTGGCGCGGCCGCCGGTGCATTCCGCCGTGCTGGACATTCCCGACATCGCCGCCGAGATCGAGGCGCGCGGCATGGCCTATGGCTATGAACTGCTGGAGCGGTCCGAACGGGCGGCGACGGATGAGGAGGCGTGGCTGGGCGCACGGGTCGTGGCCCTGGCCTGCCTGCATCGCGCCGACGGCGCGCCCTTCGCGCTGGAACGGCGGCTGATCGGCCTTCAGGCCACGCCCGAGTCGGCGGACGAGCGCTTCGAGACGGTGTCGCCGGGCGGCTGGCTGCTGAAGCGGGCGCCATGGACCGAGGCCGAGCACCGGATCGCGGCGGTGGCGGCGGACCGGGAGACGGCCCTGCGGCTGGACCTGGCGCCCGGCGAGGCCTGCCTGAAGCTGGAACGCCGGACCTGGGCCGACGGCCTGGGCGTGACCTGGGCGTGGCAGACCTTCCCGGGGCAGGCCTATGATCTGGTCGCCCGCTTCTCTCCCGCCCGACCGGAGGCCCGATGACCCGCCTGCTGACCGACTGCCATGTGGCGACGATGGCGGGCGAGACCGCCTATGGCGCCATCGAGGACGCGGCGATCCTGATCGAGGACGGCCGGATCGCCTGGGTCGGGCCGCGGGCCGAGGCGCCGGCGGCCGATGTCGTGGAGCGGCTGGACGGGCGCTGGGTCACGCCGGGGCTGATCGACTGCCATACGCATCTGGTGTTCGGCGGCGACCGTTCGGGCGAGTTCGAGCAGCGGCTGGGCGGGGCGACCTATGAGGAGATCGCGCGCGCCGGGGGGGGCATCGTCTCATCGGTGAAGGCGACCCGTGCGGCGAGCGAGGATGAGCTCTACGCCTCGGCCCTGACCCGGCTGGACGGTCTGAAGTCCACGGGCGTGACGACCGTGGAGATCAAGTCCGGCTACGGGCTGGACCGGGACAGTGAGCTGGCCATGCTGCGCGTGGCGCGGCGGATCGGGCGCGAGGCGGGGGTGCGGGTGCGCACCAGCTATCTGGGCCTGCACGCCGTGCCGCCGGAGCTTAAGGCGGACCGGGGCGCCTATGTCGACCTGGCCATCGACCGGATCCTGCCGGACGCCCACGCCGAGGGGCTGGTCGACATGGTGGACGCCTATTGCGAGCCCATCGCCTTCACGACCGACGAGGTCAGCCGCCTGTTCGAGAAGGCCAGGGCGCTGGGCCTGCCGGTCAAGCTGCACGCCGACCAGCTGTCGGACGGCGGCGGCGCGGCGCTGGCGGCGAGATACGGCGCTTTGTCGGCGGACCATGTGGAGCACACGACCGAGGCGGGCGTGACGGCGATGGCGGAGGCGGGGGTGGTCGCCGTGCTGCTGCCGGGGGCCTTCCTGATGCTGCGCGATACCACGCCCCCGCCCATCGCGCTGTTCCGACAGCATGGCGTGCGGATGGCGGTGGCGACGGACTGCAATCCCGGCACCTCGCCGGTGGCGTCGATGACGGCGGCGCTGAACCTGGCCTGCGTGCAGTTCCGCCTGACGCCGGAAGAGGCGCTGGCGGGGGCGACGCAGGTGGCGGCCAAGGCGCTGGGCCTGACCGAGGTCGGGACCATCGAGGCCGGCAAGACGGCCGATCTGGCGGTGTGGGACATCAGCCGCCCGGCCGAGCTCTGCTATTGGCTGGGCAAGCCGCTGCTGCACGCGCGGTACGTGTCAGGCGAGCTCGCATAGGTAGTTTGTTAAGGCGAATCCCCGCACAATCCGCGGATGAAACGCGATCTGGTCGAGTTCGGACTGGTCGTCGCCACCATCGCGACAACGATCCTGTATGGCCTGTGCGTCAGCCTGCAGGTCGCGGGCGTATTCGCTAATCACGCCATTCGGTGATCGCCGCCACATCGGGGCGCGGCCGCTCCAGCGGGGCCTCGGCCAACGTGCCGATGTGGATGAAGCCCGCCACCTGTTCGCCGTCCTTGACGCCATAGAGGGCCACGGCCTCGGCGTCGTAGCTGTACCAGTCGGTGATCCAGCTGGCCGAATAGCCCAGGGCGTTGGCCGCGTGCTCGATGTTCATGCAGACCGCGCCCGCCGAGAGCTGCTGCTCCCAGACCGGCACCTTCTGGCTGTCGACCGGGACGGAGACAACCAGGATGGTCAGGGGCGCGGCGGTCAGCTTCATCAGCACCTTGCGGGCCTTGTCCGCGCCGGGCTGGCGGTCGGCCAGCGGCAGCAGCTTGTCGGCCAGGTCGGCGCGACCTTGCGGGCCCATGACCACGAAGCGCCACGGGAACAGCTTGCCGTGGTCGGGGCTGCGGGCGCCCAGCGTCAGGATGCGCTCGATCTCCTGCCGCGAGGGGCCGGGGCCGGTCAGGCTCTGGGCCGGAGCGGAACGGCGGCGGGCGAGGCGGTCGGCGAAATCTTCGGAAGCAACGGGGAGGGGGAGGGCGGCGCCCAGATCGGTGTCGGTCATGGGGCCTAGCTAGGCGCGCAGCCGGCTCTGCGCCATACCCGGATCATGACCGACTCCCGCGATATTTTCGACGCCGACCGCCCGCTGCCGATCTGGGATGACGGACGCGACCGTCCGCCGCCGTGGCGGGACGCGGGCGCGACGATCCTGTTCGAGAACCCGTGGATGCGGCTGACCCGCCACGACGCCACGGCCCCGACGGGACACAAGGCGGACTATGTCGTCATGCGGCCGCAGAACATGTCGGTGGGGGTGCTGCCGCTGCACGCGGACGGCACGGTGACCCTGGTCGGTCAGCAGCGCTTCGCCCTGATGAACTGGTCCTGGGAGATGCCGGAAGGCGGCGCGCCGTTCGACGAGGACCCGCTGGAGGGCGCAAAGCGCGAACTGGCCGAGGAGGCCGGGCTGGCGGCGGCGCAGTGGCGGCTGGCCTATCGGGCCGAGATGACCAACTCCATCACCGACGAGCGGGCCATGGCCTGGCTGGCGTGGGATTTCACCGAGGTTCCCATCGCGCCCGACGAGACCGAGATCATCCGCGTCGCTCGCGTGCCGTTCGGCGATCTTCTGCGCGAGATCGGGCGCGGATCGATCCGGGATATGTTTACTCTCGCGACCGTCCTGCGCGCCTACCATATGGCGCGCGAGGGCGAACTGCCGCCGGAACTGGCGAAGGCCATGCTGGCCAGCGTATGATGGCCGCCTGATGGAGCCC
The DNA here is from genome assembly GCF_023259385.1 of Brevundimonas sp. Classification (GTDB taxonomy): domain Bacteria; phylum Pseudomonadota; class Alphaproteobacteria; order Caulobacterales; family Caulobacteraceae; genus Brevundimonas. The sequence goes on from NZ_JAHFPF010000034.1 coordinate 18,625, forward strand.
GTGATGCCCAAGCTTGAAGTCGTCATCGCCGAACCAGACGCCTGGACCCTGCTGCGCGCCGCCGCCGGAGCCGCGGCCCGGGACGAGCCGCACCTCGCGTCGCAGATGAACGCCGTGATCCTGTCGCACGGCGACCTGGCCTCGGCCCTGAGCTTCCAGATCGCGCGCAAGATGGGCGACGCCGAACTGGGCGCCATGTCGATCCGCGAGGTCTGCCGCGACGCCTTCGAGGCTGATCCGGAGATCGTCGCCGCCGCCGAGGCCGACCTTCTGGCCGTCGCCGAGCGCGATCCGGCGATCCGCTCGCTGCTGCAGCCCTTCCTCTACTTCAAGGGCTTCCAGGCCCTGCAGGCGCACCGCGTGGCCCACTGGCTGTGGACCGAGGGGCGCGACACCCTGGCCTTCCACCTGCAGAGCCGGATGTCCGAGCTGTTCCAGATCGACATCCATCCGGCGGCGAAGCTCGGCTCGGGCCTGTTCCTCGACCACGGCACCGGCATCGTCATCGGCGAGACGGCGGTGGTCGGCGACGACGTGTCGATGCTGCACGGCGTGACGCTGGGCGGCACGGGCGCGGACCGCGGTGATCGTCATCCCAAGATCGGCAAGGGCGTCCTGCTGGGCGCCGGGGCCAAGGTGCTGGGCAACATCACCGTC
>NZ_JAHFPF010000273.1 GCF_023259385.1 Brevundimonas sp.
GGCTCGGTCTGCTCGCGTCACCAGCGCAGGGCGGCGGCGATCAGGGTGCCCGACGACGACCCGGCCAGCACGCCTTCCTTCAGCAGCAGCTCGCGCACGGTGGCGATCGCCTCGGCGTCGGTGATGGAATAGGCCTTGTCGATCAGGTCGATGTCGGCGGTGTCCGGCACGAAATTCTGGCCGATGCCCTCGACGGTGTAGCTGCCATCCGGCCCCGGCACGCCCTCGTTGACGATCCCGGCCAGGGTCGAGCCGACCGGATCGGCCAGGATGATTTCGGCGTTCGAGCCGACGCTCTTCAGGAAGCGGGCCGTGCCGGTGATCGTGCCGCCCGAGCCGATGCCGGCCACGAAGGCGTCGATCTGGCCGTCCAGCTGCGCCCAGATCTCCGGACCCGTGGTCTTGAAGTGGGCCTCGGAGTTGGCGTCGTTGGCGAACTGGTTGACGTAGAATCCGCCCGGAATCTGCTGCGCCAGCCGCTCGGCCATGTCGGTGTAATATTCCGGATGCCCGTGCGGCACGTCCGATCGCGTCAGGCGAACATCCGCGCCCATCGCCCTCAAATGCTGGATTTTTTCCTTGGACATCTTGTCCGGGATGACCAGAAGCACCTTATATCCCTTGGCCTGCCCCACCAGGGTCAGCGCCAGACCCGTGTTGCCGGCCGTCGCTTCGACGATGACGCCGCCGGGTTTCAGGAACCCCTCCCGCTCCGCCGCGTCGATCATCGACAGGGCGATGCGGTCCTTGATCGATCCCCCAGGGTTCTGCGCCTCCAGCTTCAGGAACAGACGGCATTTGCCGGTATCGATCTTCGTCACCTCCACCATCGGCGTCTTGCCGATCAGGTCCAGCAACGAGCCGGTAGGACCGGACAGGACCGGGGTGGGGGCGAGAGACATCAGAAACTCCAGGGGACGTTCGCGCCAAGAACTAGGCGCGCCCCTCACTCATCACAAGCCGCGCAAGATTTCGCCTCTCGAAGAGCGCCGAAGCGCGGTATCTAAGGATTCAATGACAAACACTCCCAAGAGGCCGCCCGCCGGCCTCCCCGACAAACAGACCCTGCTCGCCTTCCTGCGTGACGCCGGATCGGCCGAGAAGACCGACATCGCCCGCCACTTCGGGCTGAAGGGCGGCGACCGCCGCGCCCTGCGCGAAATGATCCGCCAACTCGAAGCCGAAGGCGCCTTGGGCAAGCGCGGCAGGAAGGGCTTCAGCCCCTCCGGCGCCCTGCCCCCCGTCGGCGTCGCCGACGTGGTCGAGCGCGACCTGGACGGCGAACTCTACGTCCGTCTGGTCGAGGCCTCCGACGACGCGCCCCGCGCCCTGCTGATGCCCGACAACTCGGGCCGCACCGGCCCCGCCCCCGGCATGGGCGACCGCCTGCTGGTCAAGTTCGCCCGCGGCGCCGAAGGCTGGGAAGCCCGGCTGGTCAAGAAGCTGGACGGCGAACGCACCCGCGTCCTCGGCGTCATCCGCAAGTCCAACCGCGAGGTCCGGGTCGAGCCCGTCGACCGCCGTTCCAAGGACGTGCTGTTGGTCCCCCACGCCCAGGCCGAGGGCCTGAAGGACGGCGACCTGGTCCTGGCCGCCATCGAGAAGGGCGACCAGCGCTATGGGCCCAAGCGCGGCAAGATCCTGGAGACCATCGGCCGCGAGGACGACGCCCGCGCCGCCTCCCTGATCGCCATCCACAGCCACGGCGTCCCGACCGGCTTCTCCGAGGCCGTCGAGCAGGAGGCCGAGCATCAGGAGCTGCCGTCGCTCAAGGGCCGCGAGGACCTGCGCGACCTGCCCCTGATCACCATCGATCCCGCCGACGCCCGCGACCATGACGACGCCGTCTACGCCATGCGCGACGACGATCCCAAGAACGCGGACGGCTGGATCGTCTGGGTCGCCATCGCCGACGTCGCCGCCTACGTCCGACCCGGGACCAACCTGGACCGCGAGGCCCGCGACAAGGGCAACTCGACCTACTTCCCCGACCGCGTCGAGCCGATGCTGCCCGAACGCCTGTCAAACGGCCTGTGCAGCCTGACCCAGGGCGACAACCGCGCCTGCATGGCCGTGCGCATGGTCTTCGACAAGGATGGCCGCAAGACCGGCCACAAGTTCGTCCGCGGCCTGATGCGCAGCCACGCCAAGCTCTCCTACGAGCAGGCCCAGGCCGCCATCGACGGCGCACCCGACGACACCACCGGCCCGATCATGGAGGCCATCCTCTATCCGTTGTGGAACGCCTACCGCGCCATGCTGAAGGGCCGGCTGAAGCGCGCGCCCCTGCAGATCGAGAGCGCCGAGCGCCGCATCCGCATGGACCCTGAGGGAAAGATTAGATCCATCGAGGCCCGCGTCTCCCTCGAAGCCCACCGGCTGATCGAGGAGATGATGATCCAGGCCAACGTCTGCGCCGCCGAGACGCTGGAGCAGAAGAAGACGCCCCTGCTGTACCGCGTCCACGACGCGCCCAGCCAGGAGAAGCTGTTCAACCTCGGCGACTTCCTGGGCACCATCGGCAAGCCGTGGACCAAGGGCGAACCGGCCACGACCAAACGCTTCAACAAGCTGCTCGACGAGACCCGCGACACCGAGCACGCCGAGGTCGTCAACGAGGTGGTCCTGCGCACCCAGATGCAGGCCGTCTATTCGGCCGAGAACGTCGGCCACTTCGGCCTGAACCTGGACCGCTACGCCCACTTCACCTCGCCGATCCGGCGCTACTCCGACCTGATCGTCCACCGCGGCCTGATCCGCGCCCTGGGCCTCGGCAAGGACGGGCTGACCGATCGCGAGATCGCCGAACTGCCGTCCATCGCCGAGCATGTGGTGATGACCGAGCGCCGCTCCATGGCCGCCGAGCGCGACGCCATGGACCGCTACATCGCCGCCTATCTGGAGGACCGAGTCGGCGCCAGCTTCACCGGCCGCATCACCGGCGTCACCCGCTTCGGCCTGTTCATCCGGCTGGACGAGACCGGCGCCGACGGCCTGGTCCCCGTCTCGACCCTGGGCAACGAGTATTTCACCCACGACGACCGCAGCCACGCTCTCGTCGGCGAACGCTCCGGCCTGCGCTGGGTCCTGGGCCGCAAGGTCGAGGTCAAGCTGAAGGAGGCGACCCCGGTCACCGGCGGCCTGCTGTTCGAAATGCTCAGCGAGCCCGGCCCGCGCGATCCCAACGCCCCCTCGGCGCGTCTGGGCATGCGCGCCCGCGGCGCCCCCGGCGGCGGCTATCCCAAGCGCGGCGGACCCAAGCCCCGCGACGGCAAGAAGCCCTCGGGCGGCCTGAAGGGCGTCCGCAAGGGCAAGCGGCGGTAGGCCCGCCTCTCGACCACGCCCTGTCATGGTTCCGCCATTCCTCAGCGGCTAAGGTCTCCTGGGGGAGTGACGATGATGATCCGCAAAACGGTCTTGGCGGCGCTGGCCGCCCTGTGTCTCGCCGCGCCGGCGACGGCCAATGACAGCGTCGCGTCCATGGGCGCGGGCGGCCTGATCCTGCAGCGCACCGACGGCATCGTCATGCGCTCCGAGGACCTGTTCGTCTCGGCGCGCGAGATCCGGGTGAAGTACCGGTTCTTCAACCGGACCGACCGCGACATCTCCACCATCGTCGCCTTCCCCCTGCCCGACATCGTCGGCGGCAATGAGGGCGACGTCGCCCTGTCCGACCCCGGCGCCCTGACCTTCGTCACCGCCGTCCAGGGACGGCGCGTGGCCACCAATATCGAGCAGAAGGCCATGCTGGACGGCGTCGACCGCACCGGCCTGCTGCGCGGGCTGGAGCTGCCGCTGTCGCCCTATGATCCGGCCGTCCGCGCCGCCGTCGCCGCCCTGCCCCGGCCCCAGATCGACATGCTGATCGAGATGGGTCTGATCGAGGATCGCGGCTACGCCGACGGCGCCCGCCGGGTGGCCGACTTCGCGCCGCTGTGGACGCTGAAGACCACCCACTACTGGACCCAGGTCTTCCCCGCCGGGAAGGAGCTGGCGGTGGATCACCGCTATGCGCCCGCCGTCGGCGGCTCAGCGGGCAGCGTCTTCGGCGATCCGGACGCGGCGAGCAGCGACTACGCCGCCGAACACGCGGCGCGATACTGCGCCGACGCCGCCTTCCAAGCCGGCGCCGCGCGGATGCGCCGCCGGGGCCAGTATCTGACCGAGACCTGGGTCGACTACATTCTGACCACCGGCGCCAACTGGGCCGAACCGATCGGCGAGTTCCGGCTGGTCGTCGACAAGGGCTCGTCGCGCAATCTGGTCAGCTTCTGCGGCGAGGATGTGCGCCGGATCAGCTCGACCCGCTTCGAGATGCGGCGCACCAATTTCACCCCCACGCGCGATCTGTCGGTGGTAATCGTCTCGGGTGTCCGACCCGAGTGAACCCTTCGACGCCCGCCAGGATCTGGCCGACGCCCCGCGCACCGCGGCGACCGGCCGGCCCAGGGACGCCGCGACCCTGATCCTGACCCGTCCGGGCGTTTCCGGCGCCGAGGTGCTGATGGGCCGCCGCGCGCCCGGGCACGTCTTCATGGCCTCCAAA
>NZ_JAHFPF010000274.1 GCF_023259385.1 Brevundimonas sp.
CCCATGTCCAGCTTGTGCTCGGGCAGGGTCTTGGGGTCGATGCCGTTCTCGACCAGCGACTTGATCATGAAATTGGCCGGGATGCCCGACACCGCCGGGGTGTGGACGATGTCCGCCGAGCCGCTGTCGATGATCATGTCCTTGTAGTGTTGCTGGGCCGAGCTTTCGGTCGTGTTGATGAAGCGGGTGCCCATGTAGGCGAAGTCGGCGCCCATCATCAGGGCGGCGGCGACGTCCGACCCGGTGGAGAGGCAGCCCGACAGGATGATGGTTCCGTCGAAGAAGCCGCGGACCTCCTCGACCAGGGCGAAGGGGTTGACGATGCCCGCGTGGCCGCCGGCGCCGTTGGCGACCAGGATCAGGCCGTCGACGCCCGCCTCCGCCGCCTTGCGGGCGTGGCGGACGTTGGCGATGTCGTGGAACACCAGGCCGCCGTAGCCGTGCACCGCGTCGACGACGTCGCGGACGGCGCCCAGCGAGGTGATGATCAGCGGCACCTTCTCCTCCACCGAGACCATCATGTCGGCCATCAGGCGGGGGTTGGTCGGGTGGACGATGTGATTGACGCCGAAGGCCGCCGCGTCGGGGTTCAGCCGGCCCTTGATCTCGTGCAGCCACTCCCGATAGCCCTCGGTGGTGCGCTGGTTCAGCGATGGGAAGGTGCCGATCGCCCCGGCGTTGCAGGTCTCGACCACCAGATCCGGTCCGGAGACCAGGAACATGGGCGCCGCGATCACCGGCAGCTTGAGACCCTTTTGCAGCGAAGCCGGAATGGCCATGGCGTTTCCCCGAGTTGTCTTTCGCTACGGATAGCGGGCTGTCCCCGGGTAAGGCAAACCGGAAAAACAGGGTGCGAACAGTGCGAAGCGTCCGGAGGGACGAACGCGTATCCTAGCGCGCGCGTGCGTCAGAACCGGACGTGGGGACGAGGGTTATGGCCGCCCCCTGCGCGGCTGAGGAGACGGCGCGGGCTCAACCACCACCGGCGCGGCGAAGCGGGTGGTGAATTGCACCCTGGCGCCCGTGGCGGCGCCGTCCACGGTGCGGGGCGACAGGCGCGCCCGTGCGGCCGCCGTGATGACGGATGCCGCGAACCCCTGGCCCGCCGGCGTCTCCTCGATGATCTCGCAGCCGGAGAGCGCCCCGTCGGGAAGCGCCAGGCACCGCAGGGTGACGCGGCCCGCGACGATCCCGTTGGCGAGGGCCGTCGCCGGGTAGTCGGGCACGGGCTGCCGCGCCCAGGACGGATTGGTGATGAGCGAAGGGTTCGCTCGCGCAGGCGGTGGTCCGGGCCGCGGCGGATCCGGAACGATGACGGGCGGGGCCGTCTGCGTCGCCCCGGGCTTGGGCTTCGGTCCGGTCTGTCGCGCCGGTGCGGGACCGGCGATGATCAGCGACAGGGCCGCGACGGAAAGGACGTATCGGCCCCACCGCCTTTGAAAACGTCCGCCCATGTCTCTATCTCCCCGACAGATCCTCCCTGCTTCATGCCCCGGCGCGCCGGGGACAGGCAAGCCGTTCCGTCCTTCGCGAGACCGCCCATGAATCCGCCGCCGATCACCCTGCAGGAGCGCCGTCAGCGGCTGGCCCGGCTGGAGGCCGCGATGGAGGCGCAAGGGCTGGCGGCGGTGCTGATCGATGCGACGACCAGCCTGCGCTATTTCACCGGCCTGGTGTGGCGGCGGTCCGAGCGGATGATCGCCGCGCTGGTGCGGCCCGGAAAGCCGCTGACCTACATCTGCCCGGCCTTTGAGCTGGACAAGGTCGGCGGCTCGATCGGCGTGCCGGGCGAGTTCCTGACCTGGGAGGAGCACGAGAGCCCCTATGCGCTGGTGGCCGACGCAGTCCCGACCGGGATCCTGGCGGTCGACGAGCAGGCGCCGGTGTTCGCCTGGCTGGGGCTGGCCGAGGTGTTCGGCGTGGACCGGCTGCGCGGCGCCGACCGGCTGATCACGCCGCTGCGGGCGCGCAAGTCGGAGGCCGAGATCGCCCTGATGACGCGGGCCAAGGCGCTGACGCTGGAGGCGCAGCGGCGGGCGCACGGGAGCCTGCGGGCCGGGATGCGGGGCTCGGAGGTCGCGGCCTTCATCGACCGCCAGCACCGGGCGCTGGGCGCCGACGGCGGCAACACCTTCTGCATCGTCTCGTTCGGAGCCGACACGTCGCTGCCGCATGGCGGGGAGGGGGATCCGGAGCTGCGCGAGGGCGACGTCGTCCTGATCGACACCGGCTGCGCGCTGGACGGCTACAACGCCGACATCACCCGGACCTATGTGTTCGGCGAGCCGACGCCGGAGGTGCGGCGCATCTGGGACCTGGAGCATGCGGCGCAGGCGGCGGCCTTCGCGGCGGCGCGGCTGGGCGAGCCGTGCGAGGCGGTGGACGCGGCCGTGCGCGCGTTCCTGAAAGCCAGCGGGCTGGGCCCCGACTATCAGGTTCCGGGCACGCCGCACCGCACCGGGCACGGCATCGGCCTGGACATCCACGAGGCGCCCAATCTGGTGCGCGGCGACCAGACCCTGCTGGACGTCGGCATGTGCTTCTCCAACGAGCCGATGATCGTGGTTCCCGGTCAGTTCGGCATCCGGCTGGAGGATCATTTCCACATGACCGAGGCGGGGGCGAACTGGTTCACCCTGCCGCAGCCGAGCCTGGACGAGCCGTTCCGGGGCGTCGCGCCGCTGGCGGCGTGACGAGAGGGACCGAAATCGGTAGAGCGACGCCATGACCACTGACACCTCGGGCCTGCACCAGCTGGGCCAAATGACCGCCGCGCCGACCAGCCCGGAGACCGCCGTGCTGGAGCGGGTGCCGAACCCGCACGCGGACACCCTGTATCTGGCCCGCTTCACGGCGCCGGAGTTCACCAGCCTGTGCCCGGTCACCGGCCAGCCGGACTTCGCCCACATCGTCATCGACTACGCCCCCGGCCCTTGGCTGGTGGAAAGCAAGTCGCTGAAGCTCTACCTGACCAGCTTCCGCAACCACGGGGCCTTCCACGAGGACTGCACCGTCGCCATCGGCAAGAAGCTGGCCGAGCTGCTGGACCCGAAATGGCTGCGCATCGGCGGCTACTGGTATCCGCGCGGCGGCATTCCGATCGACGTGTTCTGGCAGACCGGCCCGGCTCCGGACGGCCTGTGGCTGCCCGACCAGGGCGTGCCGACCTATCGCGGGCGGGGCTGAGGCTCTCGTGACCGAGGCGCCGCTGTACTTGCGGACCGTCAACTGGATGATGCTGTTGTACAGCCTGGGCATGCTGGCGATCGCCGGACTGGCCTGGCTGGGCCATGAGTTCGGCCGTAATCCCACGATGGTACTGGTCTTCGCCTGGGCGATGGGGGCGCTCGGCGTGTCCGCCTTCCTTTATGGCTGGCTGCCGCTCGAGTTGCGGGCGGACGAGGAGGGACTGCAATGGCGGCAGGCGGGGCCCCGACGGTCCCTGCGCTGGTCCGAGATCGAGGGCTTCGGCGTCTGGCGGGACCGGTCGATGGACGCCTGGAACGAGCATCCGGTGGTTCGCCTCACGCGCCGGCAGCAATCCCGGCCCCTGGCCCGCCTGATGATCCGACTGACCCCGGCGGCGCGGCAGGCCCGCAAGACGGAAACCCTCTATCAGCAGAGCGGCTACGACATCGGGCTGATGCTGCCGGTGCGGATGACGCTGACCCAGCTGGAAGCCGAGCTGGAACGGCGGCTGTCGGTCGCTCGGTCGGCGGGCTGACGACTCAGTCTGTCGCGGCGGCCAGCGGCAGCCTGATCTCGAAGGTCGAGCCGGCTCCGTTGGGCCGGTAATCGACGCGTCCGCGATACGCCTCGGCGACCGCGCGGACGATGGCGAGGCCCAGGCCGCTGCCCTGCGCCCGGGCGCGGTTGCGCTGGAAGGGTTGGAAGACGGTCTCGCGCAGCGCCTCGGCAAGGCAGGTTCCGCCCTATCTCCACACAATCTGCACAGTCCGTCACAATCGTCGCGCGGCTGCATCAAAACTCCACGCGCCAGCAGGGCCGGAGGCGGCTAGCGTCCGGGGCATGATCTCGACCCGCCTTCCGCTCGAAACCCGTGGCCGCCTGTGGCTGACGCGGGCCGAGGCGTGGGCCGACCGGTCGCCGCTGCGGCGGGGCGCCTATGAGTTCCTGTGGTTCGGGCTGAAGCAGGGATGGGCCTGCCTGTTCGGCGGGCTGATGCTGGCGCTGATCCTCGGCACCTTCCTGTTGTGGCCCGAGGCCGCGCCGGTGTCGCGCTACGACTTCCTGGTGGTCGGGGCGGTGGCCATCCAGGCGGGCATGCTGGCGCTGAAGCTGGAGACCTGGGAGGAGGCGCGGGTCATCCTGCTGTTCCATATCGCCGGGACGGTGATGGAGCTGTTCAAGACCGCGCACGGCTCGTGGATCTATCCCGAGGACTCGCTGCTGCGGATCGGGGCGGTGCCGCTGTTCTCGGGCTTCATGTATGCGGCGGTGGGCAGCTACATCGCGCGGGTGCAGCGCATCTTCCACATCACGGTGCGGGGCTATCCGCCATTGTGGACGACCTGGGGGCT
>NZ_JAHFPF010000035.1 GCF_023259385.1 Brevundimonas sp.
CCGTTCTGGCCGAACTTCTCGGCGAGTCCCGCGACCCCGCCCTGTCCCTTCAGCAGATCGGCCAGCCCGCCGCCCGCGTCCTTGCCCAGTCCGCCCGCCACGTCATCGAGAAGTCCCATGGTCCTGCCTCCGTGCGTCCGCTGAAGTGCGACGGCCAAGTCAGGCCACAGAAGCGGGAAACGGGCAACGAAAAGGCCCGCCGGATCGACCGGCGGGCCCTCATATCTTCGAGAGCGAGAGCTCTAGTTCTTGGCCTGCTCGGCGCCCGAGGTGACGGCGTTGCCGGCCGCCTGAACGTCGCGGCCGACGCCCGAGATGGTGTTGCAGGCCGACACGGCCAGGGCGGCGGCGACGAGAGTGAGGGCGATAATCTTCTTCATTGGGTGATCCCCGGTGACATTGAACCTTCACGGTAAACGCAAGCGTGGCCGTGGGGTTGCATGGCCAAGGTCCGGGTTGATCTGCTAGTCGGGCGGAATGACCCAGCCCGCGAACACCGCCGCCCGCCGCCTCGTCGAAACCCTGGTCGTGAACGGAGTGGACCGCGTCTTCTGCGTCCCGGGCGAAAGCTATCTGGCGGTGCTGGACGCGCTGGCCGACGTGCGCGACCAGATCCAGGTCATCGCCTGCCGGCACGAGGCGGGCGCCGCCAACATGGCCGAGGCCTACGGCAAGCTGACCGGCAAGCCGGGCGTCTGCATGGTCACGCGCGGGCCGGGCGCGACCCACGCCTCGATCGGCGTGCACACGGCGCATCAGGACTCCACCCCGATGATCCTGTTCGTCGGCCAGATCGCCCTGACCGACCGCGGCCGCGGCGCCTTCCAGGAGGTCGACTACCGCGAGGTGTTCGGCGGCCTGGCCAAATGGGCGACCGAGCTGGAAAGCCCCGAGCGCACCGTCGAGGTGGTCGAGCGCGCCTTCGCCACCGCCCTGCAGGGCCGGATGGGGCCGGTGGTCATCGCCCTGCCCGAGGACATCCTGCACGAAGACGGCGGCCCCGCCCCCGTCCGCGCCGTGACGCCCGCGAAGGCGGCGCTGGACCCGGCCTTCGTCGAACAGGTCCGCGTCCGCCTGGCGCAGGCCGAGCGGCCCCTGCTGGTGCTGGGCGGCTCCGGCTGGACCACCGAGGCCGCCGCCGCCATCGGCGACTGGGCCGAGCGGATCGGCCTGCCGGTCTCCCTGTCGTTCCGCCGCAAGGACATCCTGTCCAACGACCGCGCCAACTACGCCGGCGACCTGGGCCTGGGCTGCAATCCGAAACTGACCGCGCGCGCCAAGGCGGCGGACCTGATCATCGCCGTCGGCGCCCGGCTCGGCGAGAACCCGACGCAGGGCTACACCCTGCTGGACCGCGCCCGCACGGCGGACACCCTGATCCACATCCATCCGGGCGCCGAGGAGCTGGGCCGGGTGTGGACGCCGCTGCTGAGCGCCACCGCCGACAATTCGCTGGCCGCGCTGGCGCTGTCGGCCATCGATCCGGGCCGGACCTGGACCGCCGAGGCCGAAGCCGCCCACGCCGACTATCAGGCCTTCTCCACGCCCGTGCCCGTCGGCGGCGCGGTCAACATGAGCGAGTGCATGGCGCACCTGGGCGAGATCCTGCCGCCCGACGCCATCGTCACCAACGGAGCGGGCAATTTCGCCGCCTGGCTGCACCGCTTCTATCGCCACCGCGCCTGCCGCACCCAGCTGGCCCCGACCTCGGGCGCCATGGGCTACGGCTATCCGGCGGCGCTGGCGGCCAAGAGCGTCCATCCGGACACGGACGTCATCTGCATCGCCGGCGACGGCGACTATCTGATGACCGGGCAGGAGATCGCCACGGCGGTCCAGTACGGCATCAACGCCGTGGTCGTGATCGTCGACAACGGGACGTACGGCACCATCCGCATGCACCAGGAAACCCACTATCCGGGCGCCCAGCGGGTCATCGCCACCGACCTGAAGAACCCCGACTTCGTGAAGTACGCCGAAGCCTTCGGCGCCTTCGGCATCCGCTGCGAGCGGACCGAGGACTTCCCGGCGGCGCTGGAGGCCGCCCGGAACGCGGGCCGCCCCGCCGTCGTTCACCTGATCACCTCGGCCGAGGACATCGCGCCCAACCGCACGATCACCGGCCTGCGTTCGTAACAGGAGCCGCCATGCGCGCCGCCGCCGCCCTGATCGCCGCCCTGGTCCTGACGGCCTGCGCCACGCCCGCGACCTCCGTCCCCGGCGGCCCGGAGCAGGCGACCGACCAGAACGACTGCGCCGTCATCGCGGCGGTGGCCAAGGCGCACTATCGTTTCAACACCACAGACAACCTCCCCCCGCCGCTGTGGCTGTTCAGCGAGACCGGCGATTGGTCGCCGCGCTGCGACTGGAGCCGCCACGGCGTCAGCTTCCCGACCACCTACGACCCCGATCGCCCGCATCGCCCCGGCGACCGCATCCAGTGGGTGCAGTTCCAGAAGCCGGTCTATGACGGCCACGGCGCCACCTTGGAGTCCGGCATCCTGCACGGCCCGGTGGCCGGGATGGGCGTGCGCTGCCGGGTCGTCTCCGGCGTCGCCGGCTGGACCCTGGCGGGCCCGTGCGAGAACACCTGGATTTCCTGATCCCCTACTGACGGGGCGGCGCCGTTTCGGTCCAGCAGGGCAGGAGCTGCGCCAGAGTATCGCCGACCACTGGCGCGACCGGCGATCCCGAGTTCGCGGTGATCTCGATCCGGTCACTCCAGGCGACGCCGTCGAAACGTCCGCGCATGCGGATCCGGTAGGTGTTGTCGTGCAGATAGCCGCCGCCGGAATCGATTTCCGTGGCGGGACCTAGGGGGTCCGGCAGCGCGGGCACGCGAGGCGTGAGCGCCGGCAGACCCGCGATACGGTCCAGCGCCTCCTGCACGGCCGGGCACTGCCGGGAATCGGCGAAACGCTCGATCGTTCCGCGGTTGTGCCGGGCCCGCAGCCGGGCGAACCAGATGGGGCGCCGAGAGCGGTCGTCCGTGATCCAGACCCAGTTGAACGCCACCGACACCGCCGTCCAGCGCATGTCGGCCTTGGCCGCCAGTTCGACGACAGGCGACGTCCAGCTCAGATCGTCCGTCGCGCCACGCTCGACGAACTCGACGGGGTTCTCCCGGTGGGTGTCCGTCACCGGAGGGACGAGGGTATCGAGACGGAGCAGGGGGTAAGGCTCCACCGTTTGTGGAGCGCCCGAAAGGGCCAGCGAGAATGAGAGGACGCCCAGCATGATGATCTCCTGTCGCACCAGCGTGGGCGCTCGCCGGACCCGCCGTCAACACGACAAGGCCGTTCGTCAGGTGACGTCAGAACCCGCCTTGCCTATGTTCGCGCCATGACCGACGCGACGCCCGAGACCGCCCCCCGCCCCCTGACCCAGGACGGCCCGCCGCTGCGGCTCTGGATGATCGACGCCTCGGCCTACATCTTCCGCGCCTACCACGCCCTGCCGCCCCTGACCCGCAAGTCGGACGGCCTGCCCGTCGGGGCGGTGCAGGGTTACTGCAATATGCTCTGGAAGCTGCTGCAGGACATGAAGGGCGCCGACGGCCCGACCCATCTGGTGGCCATCTTCGACCATTCGGAGAAGACGTTCCGCAACACCCTGTACGACCAGTACAAGGCGCACCGGCCGCCGCCGCCCGAGGACCTGGTCCCGCAGTTCCCGCTGGTGCGCGAGGCGACGGCGGCGTTCGGCGTGCACTGCGTCGAACTGCCCGGCTATGAGGCCGACGACCTGATCGCCACCTACGCCTGCCGGGCGCGGGACGCCGGGGGCGAGGCGGTCATCGTCAGCTCCGACAAGGACCTGATGCAGCTGATCGGCCCCTCCGTGGTCATGTGGGACCCGATGAAGGACCGCCGCCTGGCCGAGCCCGAGGTGTTCGAGAAGTTCGGCGTCGGTCCGGAGAAGATGATCGACCTGCAGGCCCTGATCGGGGACAGCGTCGACAACGTCCCGGGCGCGCCCGGCATCGGCCCCAAGACGGCGGCCCAGCTGCTGGACGAATACGGCGACCTGGACACCCTGCTGGCCCGCGCGGGAGAAATAAAGCAGCCCAAGCGTCGCGAGACCCTGATCAATTTCGCCGACCAGATCCGGCTCAGCCGCGAGCTGGTCAGGCTGACCTGCGACGCGCCCGCGCCCGAGCCGATCGACGACTTCGCCGTCCGCGATCCCGATCCGGTCCTGCTGGCCGAGTTCCTGGACAAGATGGAGTTCCGCTCGCTCCGCAACCGCGTCGGCGACGGCAAGGCGGCCGCCAAGGAGGGCTCGGCCTTCGCCGCCCGGCCCAAGCCGCTGACGGCCCCGGTCATCTCGCCGCGCTACGCCCCGCAGGCCGTCGCCACCGACGTGGCGGTCCAGACCTTCGACCACGAGGCCTATGTCTGTGTACAGACGATCGAGGAACTGGACGCCTGGATCCGGCGGGCCGAAGAGGCCGGGATCGTCGGCTTCGACACCGAGACCGACGCCCTGAGCGCCACCCACGCCGGCCTGTGCGGCGTCTCCCTGGCCATCGGCCCCAACGACGCCTGCTATGTGCCCCTGACCCATGAGCACGAGCCCCAGGCGGGCGGCGGCGGGCTGGACTTCGGCGACGGCGGCGACGCCCGCGAGCCCCTGAAACAGATCGACAAGCCGACGGCGCTGAGCCGTTTGAAAGCTTTGCTGGAGAACCCCGCGGTTCTCAAAGTCGGCCAGAACATCAAATACGATCTGGCCGTCATGGCCCAGCGCGGCGTCCGCGTGGTGCCCTACGACGACACCATGCTGATCTCCTACGTCCTCGAAGGCGGACTGCACGGCCACGGCATGGACGAGCTGTCCCGCCTGCATCTGGGGCACGACCCGATCCCGTTCAAGACCGTGGCGGGCACGGGCAAGAGCCAGAAGTCGTTCAAGCACGTCGAGCTGAAGCCGGCCACGGGCTATGCGGCCGAGGACGCCGACGTGACCCTGCGCCTGTGGCGCATCCTGAAGCCCCGGCTGGCGGAGCAGGGCCTGGTCACCGTCTATGAGACCCTGGAGCGGGGCATGCCCGAGACCCTGGCGGGCATGGAGCGCGAGGGCGTCCGCGTCGACCCGGTCCGCCTGCGCTCGCTGTCGAGCGAGTTCGGCATGCGCATGGCCGAGCTGGAGACCCGGGCCCACGAGCTGGCCGGCCGTCCGTTCAACGTCGGCAGCCCGCGCCAGATCGGCGACATCCTGTTCGGCGACATGCAGCTGCCCGGCGGCAAGAAGACCGCCAGCGGCCAGTGGGAGACCGGCGCCGCCACGCTGGAGACCCTGGCCCTGACGCATGAGCTGCCGCGCGTCCTGCTGGACTGGCGCCAGCTCAGCAAGCTGAAGGGCACATACACCGACGCCCTGATCGAGGCCGCCGACGACAGGACCGACCGGGTTCACACCAGCTATCAGCTGGCCGCCGCCACCACCGGCCGCCTGGCCTCCAGCGACCCCAATCTGCAGAACATCCCGATCCGCACGGCCACCGGCCGCCAGATCCGCCAGGCCTTCATCGCCGGCCCGGGCAATGTCCTGATCAGCGCCGACTACAGCCAGATCGAGCTGCGCCTGCTGGCCCACATCGGCGACATCCCCGAGCTGAAGCGCGCCTTCAAGGCGGGCCTGGACATCCACGCGGCCACGGCCAGCGAGATGTTCAACGTGCCGCTGGACCAGATGGACGCCGAGACCCGCCGCCGCGCCAAGGCGATCAATTTCGGCATCGTCTACGGCATCAGCGCCTTCGGCCTGGCCGCCCAGCTGGGCATCGACCAGGGCGAGGCCGGGGCCTACATCAAGACCTATTTCGAGCGCTTCCCCGGCATCCGCGCCTATATGGACGCGACGAAGGCCCAGGTGCGCGAGACGGGCATGGTCTCGACCGTCTTCGGGCGGAGGATCCACATCCCGGCCATCCACTCCAAGTCCGGCGCCGAGCGTCAGTTCGGCGAACGCGCCGCCATCAACGCGCCGATCCAGGGGGCGGCGGCGGACATCATCCGGCGGGCGATGATGCGCATGCCGGCGGCGTTGGCGGCGGCCGGGCTGTCAGAGGTGAAGATGCTGCTGCAGGTCCACGACGAACTGGTGTTCGAGGCGCCGGAGGGGCTGGCGGAGCGCGCCATCGTGGAGATCAAGCGGGTGATGGAGGGGGCGGCCCTGCCGGCGGTGGGGCTGACGGTGCCGCTGGTGGTGGATGCAAGGGCGGCGGGGAACTGGGATGAGGCGCATTGAGGGAGGGCGGCGCTTTCTACGCAGCTGAGAAACTCTCGACGAGAGGAAGAGCGTCAGGGCTGACAGTTACGCCATCTTTAAAAGCGTACAGAGCCTTGATCTTCTCGCCATCCCAGACGAACCGAAAGTGCTCACCTTGAACCGCGCGGCCAAGAGTTTCACCCCTAAGTACCGAAATTGCCGTCGCGCTCGGGCGCTCGCGGGGGGTGAAAAGAAGGCCGTCCACGTTTGGCTGTCCGAGTAGTCGCGTGCCTTGCCGTCGCCGTTCGTCCAACGGCATCTCCGGATCCCAAGCCGTGCAATCCGCGAACCGGCCTCGCACGGATCGAGTGAGAACTCTCATGTCGAGCCCCATTGGGCGCTCATTCGTTTGCCGCAAGAATGTCTGCCGCCGTTGGACTGAAACGGCGAGGGCAGTCTGCAAATCATCAAACATCTCCAACGCCGCAATCCGATGATCGAAGAAACGTGTTCCTTCCGGATTTAGGTATGTGAAGGGGGCATGATTCCAGTTTTGCAGTACGGCAGAATCAACATCGACGACCGTCGCATTATTCAGCACGCGAGCCCGCTCACGGAGACGCGGGTTCGTAAGTGATTCGATTTCAGCCACCTCGTCATGGCGATCATTCGCAATCCTCTCGTACAGAGCGATGGCGGGAAATCGGGACGGAATCAGCGCGACGAACGTCTGATCGACGTCAACAACTGATACCTCAACCGCCTCGTTGAGCGTCGAGATACTGTCTAACTCTATAGATATCGACAACCTGGCCTCCCAGCATCACTTCTAGAGCCGATTGGCCACTGAAGTAAGAATTCTTCTTTTTCACCCACTCGTCCGCTGACGTTGGATCAGGCAGCAGAATCTGCAAGGCCTTATATATACCAAGTAAGTGAGATATTCGCTCGACAGCATCTTTCGGTATCGACCCACCTTCCTTCTTCCATTTGAAGAATGTTGAGCGTCCTGGCGATCCCAGCAGCTTTATTTGATCATCCGTTGAAATGTCCCACGCATCTGCGAGGGCGGTGAATGCTTCCATTGCAACTGGAATCGGGGATCGCCCGTCGCCCAACAGGGCGACAGGGGTTGGTTGCGGCATGCAAAACCTCCATCTCAAAAAAGTCCATCACAGGACTTGAATTGGAAAACAGTCCAATGATAGACAAGTCCACATCGGGACTCGATTATCACCCTAGTCCAGCCCGACCCGTCCGACAACCCGGGCGGGAGCAACTAGAGACGGATGGCAAAGAAGATGGCGAAGAACACTGGCGACGGGTTCCGTCGCGGAGCGGTGACCGGGCGGACGCAGTTCGCGCGCGACGACGGTCTCTATCAGAAGCGCGACGAGCGGACCGGCCACTTCATGGAGGTCAAGCAAGCCCCCGGGAAGTTCAAGGGCGTCGCCATGGAGCCCGACGGCCGCGACACCGACAACTCGTAACAGCACACCTAAGGAATACGGACATGGCCGACAACGGCAAGAAACCCTACCGCCTCGTCGTGAACGGCCAACCGTTCGAGACGCGTGACCAGATCGAAGAAGGTCGCGATATCCTTCAGCTGGCGGGCTTTGCGCCCGCCAGCGATCACACCCTGATCGAACTGACCCGCCCCGGCTCGCGCTCGGTCGGCCTCGATGAAGAAGTCGATCTGGGCGAGCCCGGACGGGAAGAGTTCCGGGCTTTCGCCTCGGACCGCACCTTCAACTTCACCGTCGATGAACGCGGCTACGAATGGGGTAGTCCGGAAATCAGCGAAGCGGACCTGCGGGACATTTCCGGCGTGCCCGACAACAAGGCGCTGGTTCTGGAACGTACGGATGGGCCGGATATCGAGATCGAACCGGGCAGCACAGTCGATCTGGCCACGCGCGGCACCGAACGTATCCGGAGCTCCGGCAAGTTCGTCACGATCATTGTCGAGGCCACGCCGCACCAGTGGCCGAAGGGTGAGAAGATCACCTACGCCCAGGTCGTGACGCTGGAGTTCCCCGATTTCCCGCAACACCCCGAGCGCACCTACTCCGTGACCTATCGGAATGGGGTGGGTCAGAACCACGAAGGCGTTCTGTCGCCGGGCGCGTCGGTCAAGGTCAAAGAAGGGATGGTCTTCAATGTTACCGACACTGGCCAGTCATAACGACGACATCCGCCGCCTTCTGGATCGTGGATATGCTGTCTCGTTCGACCAGAATCATCTGGTCGTTCGGGACGTGCCCTACCTCGACGCCGCAGGGGAGCTGCAATGGGGTACGATCGTCACAAAACTGGTGTTCATCGACCAGGTCCGCGTGCGCCAGGAAAACCATCAAGTCTCTTTTGCCGGCGGCCCTCCCTACGAACTCGATGGGACGCCTATCCGAAATCTGGGTGACACGGCACATACGATCTCACTCAGCGACACCGAACCTCGCGTAGTTGTCCAACGTCAGTTTTCTAACAAACCGAATGGCGACTACGCTAACTTCTTCGACAAGATCGAACGCTACATCGCGATCATTTCCGGCCCGGCGATGGGGAAGCACGGGGTCACCGCGCGGACCTTCAAGACCTACGATCCGGCTCCGGATGATTCCGTCTTCAAGTTCCGGGACACCCTGACCTCGCGGGCCGAGATCGGCGACTTGACGCAGGCTTTCAAACAGGAAGTCGTGGCGATCATCGGCCTTGGCGGGACGGGCGGCTATGTGCTCGACTTCATGGTCAAGACGCCGGTTCGCGAGATCCGGGGCTTCGATGCCGACGCCTATCATGTTCACAACGCCTACAGGTCGCCGGGCAGCCTCGACCCGGACGAGTTCGATCACAGCAAGGCCGATGTCTACGCCAAGCGGTACGAGAATTTCCGTACAGGTCTTCACCTTGAAACGAAGTTCATCGACGCCGAAAGCGGAGAAGACCTTGACGGTGTGACGTTCGCTTTTGTCTGCGTGGACAAAGGCTCGGCCCGAGCGGCCATTATCGACCTCCTGATCGCCAAGGGCGTCCCGTTCATCGACGTTGGCATGGGTCTGTCCCGGAAGAATGGCCCCATCACGGGCAGCATGCGGGCGACCTACTTCGACGAGGCAAAGGCCGTGGCAGTGCGAGGAATGGATCTCGTCCCAACGCATGATACCAAGGACGATATCTACAAGACGAACATCCAGATCGCCGAACTGAATGCGTTGAATGCCAGCCTAGCCGTCATCCTCTACAAGAAGCGCCTAGGCTTCTACGTGGGCGAAGACAGCCTCTTCAATCTGCTGTTTGATCTCGGCGATATGCGGAGCTTCGGCC
Organism: Brevundimonas sp.; assembly: GCF_023259385.1. Classification (GTDB taxonomy): domain Bacteria; phylum Pseudomonadota; class Alphaproteobacteria; order Caulobacterales; family Caulobacteraceae; genus Brevundimonas. Next base: position 9,541 of record NZ_JAHFPF010000035.1, read on the forward strand.
AACGCCATGAGGATTGAGCTCCGATACGTCGAGTTTATGCCGAAGGCGCTCGAACCAGGCGTTCTGTACGTCTCGGAAAAATACCAAACCGCGGCGCACCTGTGCGCCTGCGGTTGCGGTGAGAAGATCAGGACCCCGCTTGGCCCCGCTGAATGGGCGGTGACAGAGGACGCCGCCGGACCTTCCCTGTGGCCCTCGGTCGGTAGCTGGCAACGTCCCTGCCGATCTCATTACGTGATCTACAACGGCGGCGTCCGGTGGGCCGGCCAGTGGAACAATGAAGAGGTGCTCGCTGGTCGGGATTACGAGATCAAGCAACGCCAAACCTACTACGCCTCCCGCGCTCCCAAGGGCCTGTGGGTCAGGTTCTGGACGTGGCTGCGGACGCTCTTCGGAGCCAAGTAAGGAGGAAGGCTGGGCATCGCCGATGCCCAGCTCTGCTCACAGACCTGAGCCATCATATCCCCAACTCCCAAGCTCTTGATCCGGCTCGGGTTGGAATGGCGGTCAGCGTCATACTCTCAGCAGTGGCCACCAGCCGTCGTAAAATACCGCATGACCACCGGACGACCTGGACAGCCGAAACTCGACGATCCGACCTGGATCGCATTGCTGGAACGCTATGTGCGCGGGGAGACCGCGGCGGGGCTGGCGCGCGAGTACGGGGTGAGCGTCGAGGCGGTCGCGTGGCAGGCGCGGAACCGGGGGTATCGCAAGAGGGATCGGCCGGACGCCGTCTATCGGTGGCGGTCGGCGCCGCCGGTCACGCCGCTCGTGGACGCGGCGGAGAGATGCGGCTTCGACCATGATCCCGGGGACCTGGACGGGTCGATCGCGCGGGCCGAGGCGCAGGCGAGACGCGCGGCCGCCGAGGGGCGGAGGCTGGACGTCGTGCGGATCGGGCGGGCGGTGGAGCGGCTGCGGGCAAGACGGGAGCGGGGCGGACAGCCCCCTCCACCCCCTACGGCGGTCCCCCTCCCCCATGAGGGGGAGGAGAACTGATGCCCCGCCGCAGCAAGCTCACCGAAGCCCAGTGGGACGCCCTGTTCGCGCGGGACGCCGCGGGGGAGCCGCGCGGGCGGCTGGCGAAGGCCTATGGGGTGGCGGTCGGGACCATCGCCTGGCAGGCGCGCCGGCGGGGAAGGCTGAAGGGGCAGGCGGAGGGCGCAGTGGACCGGCGGCGGCGGCCCGAGGGCGGGTGGCCGGCGGGGCATGTCTTCGTCCAGAGCCGCAGCGGGATGACGCCCGAGCGCTGGGACGAGGCGCTGGATCGCTATGCGGCGGGCGAGGACGCCGCGGCGCTGGGGGCGGAATACGGCTTTCATCCCGCCTCGCTGGCGGCGCGGGCCAAGGCGGAGCGACGGCGCAAATGCGACCGGCCGGACGCGGTCTATCGGCCGCGCGGACCGCACGGGGGCGCGCCCCGGGCGGGATGCGCCTTCACCTTCCAGGGGAACGATCCGGAGGCGACCCGCGCCTCGCTGGCCCAGACGGTCGAGCGGGCCATGGACGAAGGGCGGCTGGCCGATGCGACGGCGCTGTTGCGGCTGTGGATGGAGATGCGGGCCTATTTCGCCCTGCGGCGGCGGGTGCTGGGGCGCTGATGTGTGCTAGGGCGGGGCATGACTGACACGGTTGACGTTCTGATCGTCGGCGCCGGCGCGGCCGGGATGATGTGCGCCATCGAGGCCGGGCGGCGGGGGCGGTCCGTGCGCGTGGTCGACCATGCGCGGGCGCCGGGCGAGAAGATCCGCATCTCGGGCGGCGGGCGCTGCAACTTCACCAACCTGGGGACCGGACCCGCCAACTTCCTGGGTGAGAACCCGCGCTTCGCGACCTCGGCCCTGAAGCGGTACACGCAACACGACTTCATCAAGCGCGTCGATAAGGCGGGCATCGCCTGGCACGAGAAGACCCTGGGCCAGCTGTTCTGCGACGACAGCGCCAAGCAGATCATCCGTATGCTGACGGACGACATGCGCGGGGCGGGCGCCGTGCTGTCGATGGGGCTGGCGGTGGACCGGGTGGCGCGGTCGGGCGAGGGGTTCGAGGCGGCGCTGTCGGATGGGTCGGTGGTGCGCAGCCGGTCGCTGGTGCTGGCCACCGGCGGCAAGTCGATCCCCAAGATGGGGGCGACGGGCTGGGCCTATGACACCGCGCGGGCGTTCGGGCTGAGGGTGACGGAGACGCGGCCGGCGCTGGTTCCGCTGACGTTCGAGCCGGGGCTGCTGGAGAAGCTGGCCCCGCTGGCGGGGCTGTCGGTCGAGGCGGTGGTGTCGCACCGCGTGCCGGCGGACGGCGGGGCGCCGGGGCGGCCGACGGGCGAGACGCGGTTCGCCGAGGGGCTGCTGTTCACGCACCGGGGGCTGTCGGGACCGTCGATCCTGCAGATCAGCTCCTACTGGCGCGAGGGCGAGGCGATCACGGCGCGGATGGCGCCGGACGTCGACGTCTACGCCCTGCTGAAGGCGGCCAAGGAGGAGAACGGCAAGCAGATGGTGCACACGGCGCTGGGGCACATCGTCCCGCGCCGCCTGGCCGAGAGCGTGTGCGAGCGCGAGGGGGTGAAGGGCAAGCTGGCCGAGGTCGGGGACAAGGTGCTGCGCCGGCTGGACGAGGCGGTGAACGGCTGGACGGTGAAGCCGGTGGGCTCGGAAGGCTATCGCACGGCGGAGGTGACCTTGGGCGGGGTGGCGACGGACGCGCTGGACCAGCAGACGATGGAGGCGAAGGCGGTCCCGGGCCTGTTCGTCATCGGCGAGGCGGCGGACGTCACCGGCTGGCTGGGCGGGTATAATTTCCAGTGGGCGTGGTCGTCGGGGTGGGCGGCGGGGCAGTCATGTTAGTGGCGCTAGCGCTCGCGACGCGGTCGCTCGCTGCTTGAGCGCGTTTGAGTGCGCTAGCGCCCGCGACGCGGCGCTCAGGGACAGGCGCGGGGGGCTCGCGTCGCCGCCGGCGGCGGTGAACTGACCTCCACCAACATCCGGGCCTCGCGAGGCTCCGAAGCGGGCTGCGCGGCGGCGAGTTGGTTCCTCGCTTCCGGCGTGAGCGTATCGATGGCGACGGAATTCCAGCGCCGACCCGTGTCGTCCTCCGCCGCGAGGATGAAACGGCCGCCCCGGGTGATGGCTTCCATCAGGCCCGGTGTCGACGGCCCGCCGAACTCATCGGCTCCGCTTCCGCCGCTGGACCAGTGCTGGGGGTGGTCCGGTCCCGCGGGTACGAACACGCGGTAGCCGCGCCAGACCTGTCCGTCCGGACCCTGGATCACGGACTGAAGCCAGCTGTCCCGATTACGGCAATAGTTGTTGAAGACGATCCCCCAGGTCACCGATTTCGGAGTCGAAAGATCGGTGGCGTCATTGTCGAACCAGATGTGGAAGGCAAAGCCCGCGACATCGACGTAGCCGCCGGCCTGGAGGGCGAGATCCCCGGTCGGCTCGAGTCTGACGGTTTCGGTCCGGATGGGCTCGGCGCCCGGTTCCGGCGGCGTCGCACAGGACGAGAGAACCAGAGCCGTAACGGCCAACAGCAACGGTCGCATTCGGAGTCCCCTGTTCGCCCGGGACAGTGAGCGGTCTGGCTGGACCCCGTCAAGCGCACCAGCCGCCCGCCGCCTGACTCCCGCGCCCTTCTGCTGTATGTCCCCCCGCCATGACCGCCCGCCCGCCCTTCACCGCCACCGTCCTGACCATGTTTCCGGAAGCGTTTCCGGGGCCGCTGGGCGTGTCGCTGATCGGCACCGCATGGCGCGAGCGGGGGCTGTGGAGCCTTGAAACGCTTGACATTCGGGCGTTCTCCGACGATAGGCGCGGCTTCCTGGACGACACCCCCGCGGGTGGCGGCCCGGGAGCCGTGCTCAAAGCGGACGTCGTGGCCCGGGCGGTCGATAGCCTTTCCGGACCGCAGCGGCCGCTTTTGTACATGAGCGCCCGGGGTCGGCCCCTGACCCAGGCGCGCGTCAAGGAATGGGCCAAGGCGGACGGCGTCGTCGTGCTTTGCGGCCGTTTCGAGGGGGTGGATCAGCGCGTGCTGGACGCGCGCGGGTTCGAGGAGGTCTCGGTCGGAGACGCGGTTCTCGCCGGCGGCGAGGCGGCGGCGATGGTCGCGATCGAGGCGTGCGTAAGACTGATCCCCGGCGTTCTGGGCCAGGCCGAAAGCCTGTCATCCGAGAGCTTCGAGGATGGGCTTCTGGAGCATCCGCAGTACACGCGACCGCGGACGTTCGAGGGGCTGGAGATCCCGGAGGTCCTGGTGTCGGGCGACCATAAAAAGGTCGCTCAGTGGCGTCAGGAGCAGCGGGAGATCACGACGCGGGAACGGCGACCGGACCTTTGGGCCGCCCACATCGCGAAGGACTGAGGTTACCCGCGGGGTTCGCCCCGCCAATTCACAGCTAAAGAGCGCAAAAGCTCGAGGAGAATAGAATGAACATCCTTCAGACCCTGGCGGCCGAAGAGAAGGCCCGTCTGATCGAAACCCGCGCGATCCCCGACTTCCAGCCGGGCGACACCCTGCGCGTCAACGTGAAGATCAAGGAAGGCGAGCGCGAGCGCGTCCAGGCCTTCGAAGGCGTCTGCATCGCCCGCGCCGGCGGCGGCGTGAACGAGAACTTCACCGTCCGCAAGATTTCCTTCGGCGAGGGCGTCGAGCGCGTCTTCCCGATCCTGTCGCCGAACATCGAGTCGATCGAAGTGAAGCGCCGCGGCGTCGTTCGGCGCGCCAAGCTGTACTACCTGCGCGACCGTCGCGGTAAGTCGGCCCGTATCGCCGAGAAGCAAACCGTGCGCGCCCCCAAGGTCGCCGTTCCGGAAACCGGCAAGGCCGAGACCCCGGGCGAAGACGCATAATCCACTTTGTGGAGCGCTAACGCGCGCGACGCGGTCGCGCGCTGCTTGAGCGCAGTCGTGACATGACGAAGGCCCCGGTGGAAACGCCGGGGCCTTTTTCTATGCCGGACGGACGGAGCTCGGTGGGGCGGGCGGTCTGCCGGAAAGTGATTAGTGGGTAGTGATTAGTGGATGGCCTCGACCACGGTCGGTGCGGGATGAGACCCGCCCGTTCTCCCGCGAACCACTAATCACTAACCACTAATCACTTTCATCCACCGGCCCCGAGCGAGGGCCCGCGCCTTTCTGCGCCAGGCCTCTACTGCGGGAACAGCCGGCTGTTGGCGTCGCGCTGGCCTTCGAGGCTGTGCTTGAGGCCGCTGATCTCATCGTGGCCGGCCCTGACCTGGTCCCAGGCGCGGCGGATGGTTTCGCGGGTGGTGGCCGAGATGTGGGAATCCTCCAGCGCCTTCTGGAACTGAGAACGAACGTGGTCCTCGGCGCCTTCGACGGCGCCGACCACGGTCAGTTCGTCGCGCAGCAGGGCGTGCTTGATGTCGGTGAAGGCGCGCTGGGCCTTGGCGAGGATGGAGCCTTCGGCGTCCGGCTCGCCGCCCAGGGTGCGGACATCGGATGACAGGGCGTCGGCGACGCCCCGCCGTTCGGCCTCACGGCGGGCGAACAGGTCGCGGTGGCCGGCGTCGGCGGTGTTGTCCAGGGCGTCGTGGTAGCCGTCCGCGCTGTCGATGACGGTGCGGATCAGGCCGTTGAGAACCTGGATGTCGTGGCGGTTGGCGTTGGGCATGGCGGTCCTCCGGGGAGAGACCTGTAAAGCGTGCGCCTGCGGCGAAGGTTTCCGCCTAACGTCGTTTACACGGGATCGTCAGCGCCCGATCACAGCTTGGTGCGCAGGGACCAGAGCTCGGGGAAGCAGCGGCGCTGCAGGGTTTCGGTCAGATAGCCGACGCCGTCGGTGCCGCCGGTGCCGCGGCGACGGCCGATGATCCGCTCGACCGTGACCACATGCTTGTGACGCCAGGTCAGCAGGGCGTCGTCCAGGTCCACCAGCTTCTCCGCCAGCTGGTAGAAGGGCCACCAGCGCTCGGTGTCGCGGTAAACCTCCAGCCAGGCGGCCTCGACGGCCTCGGACGGTTCGTAGGGCTGCGAGACGTCGCGGTTCAGGACCGCGACAGGGACCGGCAGGCCGGCGACGGCGAGCTGGGACAGGGCGTCGTCATAGAGGCTGGGCGCGTCGAGCGCGGCCTTGAGGGCGGCGTGGGCCTCGGGCCGGTCCTCGTGGAAGCGAAGGAAGCGCTCGTCCTTGAGGCCCAGCATGGCCTCGAAGCGGCGGAACTGGTCGCTCTGGAAGCCCGAGGAGGAGCCGAGGACGCCCCGGAAGCGCAGGTAGTCGGCCGGGGTCATGGTGGCGAGGATGTCCCAGCTCATGGTCATGACCGACTGGATGCGGCTGACGCGGGCCAGGCTCTTGTAGGCCGGGACCAGGTCGCCGACCCGGACGAGAGCCTGGGCCAGGGCGACCTCATGCAGGATCTGCTTGAGCCAGAGTTCCTTGGTCTGGTGGATGATGACGAACAGCATTTCGTCATGCTGGTCCGACAGCGGGTGCTGGGCCGCCAGCAGGTCGTCGAGGGCCAGATAGCCCGAATAGGTGATGGACGACGGGGGGGCGGCAGCTTCGGTCATGGGCGTCGTATCGCCCGACCCGGCGGCCGGCTCAAGGCTTGTCGGGATCGTCGGCGGAGTGGATGGCGGGATCCAGGCTGTTGTCGACGCGCGCGTCCCAGCCCTCGCGGTCCGACTTGAAGGCCAGGGCCATCAGGCCCCAGGCGAGGCCGACGGTTCCGAGCGTGCCGATCAGCAGGGCGATCCAGCCGTGGACGGGCAAGGGACCGCCGCCGATCAGCCGCCAGAAGAGGCTGATGCCGACGGTGCAGACCAGGGCGACCGCGGCGGCGATCGCCAGATTACGGAGAAGGCGGAGCATGGTCCGAGGATAGCGCCTGTCGCCGGCAAACCCCACCCTGTCGTCGCTGCGCGCCGGCATCCCTCCCCACGAGGGGTAGGGAGATTTTCCTCAGCGCTGGACCCACTGGCCCTGGGCGTTGCGGTACCACTGGCCTGAGCTGATGCGCGGCAGGAGCTGGGTCTCGAACATGCGGACCCCGGCGTCGGCGGCGGTGGCGCCGCCGCCGGCCTGGGCGGCCGAGGCGGCGTAGGCCTGACGGCGGCCGGCGTTGGTGGCCTGGACCGCGGCGGTCAGGGCGGAGTCGGACGAGGGGACGCGGAAGCCGACGAAGCCGTCAGCCTGTTCGCCGACCGTGCCGGCGGCCTTGGCGGCGTCGATCATCGACTTCTGCTGGGAGGTCTGGGCGAACGCCGCGCCCGCGGCGACGCCGAGGGCCGCGACGGCGGCGACCATGACGAAGACTTTGCGGAATGACATCTGAACGGACCTTCCCATCAGAACAGGTTCGGGTTTTCGGCCAGGAGGTTCTGAAGCTCCCGGTCGAGGCGGACGCGGATATCCGCATCCAGCTTGGCGTTGATCGTGATCGGGTCGACCTGCAGGCGGACGGTCGGGGTGCAGGCGGCGGCGCCCACGGCCATGGCGGCCAGGCCGAGCAAGGCGACGGTTCTGCGCGACTTCGTCCGGGTCATGAGGACTCTCCGAGTGATCCGCCCCGATCTAACGCGAGCGAGGGTGAACGGGTTCTGAACGGCGAAGACGGCTCGATCAAGGCCTCGGCGGCTCCTCCGGCTCCGCTTCGTCGACCTGGCCGTTGCGGGCGCGGTCCAGCTTCATGAGATCGCTGACCAGTTCGTTCAGATTCACCGAGGTTTCGAGCGTCAGGTCGATGCCGGTGTTGGACGGCAGCGGCAGCTCCCGGTTCAGGAATTCGCGGCTGATGAACTCGGCCATGGGAATGCGCAGTTCCTGCCGCTGGGGCGGGTCGTGCCGGCCCCGGATGCGGAACAGGACGCCGAGGCGGCCCTTGTCCAGACTGTTCACCTGGGCGGACAGGATGTCGAAGGCCAGGTTCTCCATGGCCTGATAGGCCAGGTCCTGGACGGTGTTGGGCGGCAGGGCCTCGCCGCCGCCCTGGGCCTCCAGACCCGTCAGGGACGAGCGGGGGATGGACAGGCGGCCCGGCTGGATCGCTTCCAGGCTGCCGCCGACGATGCGGACGCCGTCGGTGGGATTCCAGCTGAACGGCAGGCGGCCGGAGACGACGGCGTCCAGGCTGACCTTGTCGCCGAATCCGGCGTCGCTGACGATCTGGCCCAGCTGGACGGTCTCCAGCACGACGACGCCAGTGAAGCCCTGGTTGATATCCAGCGGGACGGTCAGGGGTTCGATGCGCACCACGCCGCCGGCGATGCTGAGGTCGCCGCCCTCGATCGTCAGGGCCGCCTTGTCGAGGCCGAAGACCAGATCGATGTCGGTCAGGGGGGCGACCGACTCCAGCAGGTCCGCGTGAACGGCTTGGCCCGGCGCGGCGGTCAGCGGCGTCAGGCTGGTGAAGTCCAGGGTTCCGCGCAGGCCCTTCACCGGTCCCGCGGGGCTGGTGAAATCGAGGCCCGGGATGGTCAGGCGGCCGGAGCTGGTCCCTTCCGTTTCAGCGCGCCAGTCGACGCGGCCGCTGAAGCCTACGGATCCGACGGCGGGCGAGCCGACGATGTTCCCGGCCATCGGGCTGAGATCGGCGGGCTGGAGCCCGCCTTCGACGAAGGTGAGCGACGGGGCGTCGATGGTCAGGCCGCCGACGCCCGCCTTGCCGTCATGGGCGAGGGTCAGGCGGCCCAGCGTCGTCTCGCCGTGCGCCAGATCGAAGGCGCCGGTCCAACTTTCATTTTCCAGGCGGGCCGAGCCGGCGGCGGTCATCGGATTGAAGCGGGCGGGCGTGGTGGCGTCGACCACGGTCGCGCGGGCGACCTGCACCGCCATGCCGACCCCGCGCGGCCCGCCGGTGGCGGCCAGCGTCCCCTCGGCGTCGTTGAACTGCAGGGCGAGGAAGGGCGCCGAGGCCTTGACCTCGCGCAGAAGGCCGTCGGCGCGCCAGGCGCCGTCGGTCACCGCGAACAGGGGGCGATCCGACGGGCAGAAGCGGCCGGAGACGTCGGTGACGTCGTTCTCGTCCAGCTCCAGCCGTTCGACGGTCACGGGGATGCAGTCGGCGGCGACATAGGTCAGGCGACCGCCGGCGGACGTCAGCTCGCCCCGGGTCTGGAGAGTGACGCCGCGGGCGAGGTCGAAATCGAGGGCGGCGCGGCCGTCCAGCGTGGCGGTGAAGCCGGACGGAGTCAGGCTCCAGCGGGGAATGTCGAAGGCGGCCTCGGGCAGGCCCTTGCCGCGCGTGGCGGTCAGGGACAGGGCCCCGCCGCCCTGCTGGCCCCGTCCGGCGCTGAACAGGGGCGCAGCCGCCGGACGCAGGGTCAGGACGCCGCCGTTGGCGGGGGTCAGGGTCGCGGGACGGTCCAGCGTCAGCCGCGTGCCGCTGTCGCCGGTGGCGAGGGTGAAGGCGGGAATGTCGACGGCGAAGGCGGACAGGGCGCGCTTCATCTCGCCCAGTTCCGCAATGTCGTCGCGCGCCGGGGGGCCGAACAGGGGCCAGGCGCCGCGCGCGGCCCGCAGGGAGCCCTGGGCGTCGATCCGCACCGCGCCGTCGGCGACCATGTCCAGCCGGACCGCGCCGCGCGCGCCGGTCAGGGACAGATCGTCCATGGCCAGGCGGTCGGCGGCGA
>NZ_JAHFPF010000275.1:0-2776 GCF_023259385.1 Brevundimonas sp.
ACGGCGTGCCGGACGCCAGCGAAACGACCGCCTCCCTGACATCGGTAGGCGGCGCGCCCGCCCTGCTCATCGGCTCCGCGACCAATGCGGTGACCCTCGGCGCCGTAGGCGCCGGCGACGCCGCCTATGGCCTGATCAACCGCGGCTCCATCACCGGGACCGGCGTCTATTCCGGCGTCGAATCGCGCGCCCTGCAGCTGGGCGTGGCCGGCGGCCAGACCGTCACCGTCGCGGGCGGGGTGCGCAACGAAGGCGGAATCGCCTCCACGGCCGTGGACGCCAACGCCACCGCCATCTGGATCGGCTCCGGCGTCACCGCCCCGGCCATCTCGAACACGGGCAATATCCAGGCCGTCGCCTCCGGCAAACAGGCCCACACGGCCACGGGCGTGCTCATCGGCGCCGGCGCCAATGTCGGTTCGCTGACGAACACCGGCAATATCGTGGCCTCGTTCGGCGGAAACCACGGCGCCGCGACGGTCATCCGCGACCAGTCCGGCACCCTGACCCAATTGAGCAACGCCGGTTCCATCATCGGCTCGCTGTCGGCGGACTCCACCGACACTACGGCGATCGACGGCACGGTGACCGCCATCGACCTGACGGCCAACACCAGCGGCGTCACGGTTCGTCAGTACGGCATCCCGGCCGCCGCCGGCAGCACGGCGACCGATACGGACAAGGACGGGGTCCCTGACGCCAGCGAACCCGTCATCGTCGGCGCGGTGAAATTCGGTTCGGGCGCGGATGCCTTCAACGTCGAGAACGGCACGGTCATCGGCGACATGTCCTTCGGCGCCGGCGCCGACCGCCTGTCCATCAGCGGCGGCGCGGCGGTGAGCGGCGCTGTCACCGACAGCGACGGGGCTCTGGACATCAACGTCTCCAAGGGGACGCTGAACGCGACCCAGACGACCGCTACTTCCATTTCCAGCCTGAACGTCGGGGCCGAGGGCGTCCTGATCGTCGCCGTCGACCCTCAAGGCGATCGCGCCGGCGGATTCAACGTCAGCGGCGCCGCAACCCTGGCCACGGGCGCGCAACTGGGCGTCCGCTTCTCGTCCCTTCTGGAGTCGCCGGAGCGGTTCAGCGTGATCAAGGCCGGCGCCCTGAACGTCGGGGACATCAACCAGAGCCTGCTGACCGATAATTCCCCCTATCTTTACGTCGTTCAGGCGGGTGTCGATCAGGCCGCAGGGGAAGTCTACGTCGACGCCCGTCGCCGCACCGCCCAGGAGGCCGATCTGATCCCCGTCGAGGCCTCGGCCTTCGACGCCGTCTATGCCGCCCTGGGCAGCAATGAGACGATCCGGAACCTGTTCCTGAGCCAGACGACCCGGGACGGCTTCATCGACGCCTATGAGCAGATGCTGCCGGACCACTCGGGCGGGCCTCTGATGTCCCTGTCGGCCGGCGTCGACGCGGTGACCCGCGCCCTGACCGGCCGCAACGCCTCCGCCGCCCCCGGCGAGACCAGCGCCTGGGTGCAGGAGATCAACTTCTACGCCGACAAGGACAAGACCGATTCCTACGGCTTCCGCTCTGAAGGCTTCGGCGTCGCGGGCGGCGTCGAAAAGGGCACCGGCGCGGGCGCCTTCGGCCTGACCGCCGCCTTCACCTCGTCGGACATCAAGGACCCCGAGTCCGAGGCCGAGGAAGTTCTGTCGGCCAACCTGCTGGAGCTGGGCCTCTACTGGCGTGCGCAGGGCCAGTACTGGACCACCTGGGCGCGCGCGGCCGGCGGCTACGCCAGCTTCAACGCCGACCGGTCACTGGTCGCCAACGGCGTCTATCTGAACAACAAATCCGACTGGCACGGCTGGACTGCAGCCGCAGCCGGCGGCGCCTCCTACGAGCGCAACTACGGTCGCCTGAACGTCCGTCCCGAGGTGTACGCCGAGTACTTCCGCCTGTCGGAAGGCGCCCGCTCCGAATCGGGCGGCGGCAGCGGCTTCGATCTGGATATCGACTCGCGCGACAGCCACATCTTCTCGGCCGTTGCGGCGATGAACGTCGGCTACGGCTTCGGCAAGGACGGCTGGATCCGTCCGGAACTGCGCATCGGCTATCGCCAGAACCTGTCCGTCGACGCTGGCGAGACCATCGCCCGCTTCGCCAGCGGCGGCCCGGACTTCGTCCTGTCGCCGGACGGGGTCGAGGGCGGCGGCCTGATCCTGGGCTTCCGCATGAACCTGGGCAACGACCTGGGCATGCTGTCCCTGACGGGCGACGCGGAACTGCTTGAGGATTACGTCCGCTATTCGCTGCTGCTGCGGGCCAGCTTCCGGTTCTGACCGGGGCGATCGCCAAAAGACAAAGGCCGCCGGATCGCTCCGGCGGCCTTTTTGTTTGGTAGGCGGCGACGGGTTCGAACCGCCGACCCTCTCGGTGTAAACGAGATGCTCTGACCAGCTGAGCTAGCCGCCCAAGAAACCGAAGTGGAAACCGGAGCGGGGCTTATGCCCGTTGGGCTTCAACCGTTCAAGGCGCTTTTCAAGCCTTCGCCGGGGCGAAAGCGCGCGGTGCGGGAGGCGGGCCGGGCCACGGCCTGACCTGTCTGGGGGTTGCGGGCGACGCCGGCCTTGCGATCGACAGGGGTGAAACTGCCGAAGCCGATCAGCTTGACGTCCCGACCCTGGGTCAGGGCTTCCACCACGCCGTCGGTGAAGGCTTCGAGCGCCGTCTTGGCCTGATCGCGGCTGATGTTCGCGGCCGTCGCCATACGGCCGATAAGTTCGGCTTTCGTCATGTCATCCTCCCAAGCCAACCAGTAAAG
>NZ_JAHFPF010000275.1:2786-4463 GCF_023259385.1 Brevundimonas sp.
AAAGGGCGGATCGGCGGTTGCGTCAAAAGCGAAAACGCCGCCGACAGGCGTGTCGGCGGCGTTTCGTCTGCGACCTAGGTCGCGGTTCAGTGACTGACGGTCGCTGCAGCGCCGTCAAGCGGAGGCACGGGCGCGGGCAGAGGATCCGTCGCCTCATCCCATTCGACCGGTGTCAGGGGACCGGTCAGGGCCCAGTGCAGGGCCTCGTCCGCCGTGGAGATCGGCACGATTTCGAGCGCCGATTTGACGTTGTCCGGCACGTCCGCCAGGTCCTTCTCGTTCTCCTGCGGGATCAGCACCGTCTTGACGCCGGACCGCAGGGCCGCGAGCAGCTTCTCCTTCAGACCGCCGATGGCGGTGACCCGGCCGCGCAGGGTGATCTCGCCGGTCATGGCGATGTCCTTGCGGATCGGGATGCCGGTCAGGACCGAGACCATGGCCACGGTCATGGCGGCGCCGGCGGACGGGCCGTCCTTGGGCGTCGCGCCGTCCGGCACATGGACGTGGATGTCGGTCTTCTCGAACACCGGCGGCTTGACGCCGAAGGCCAGGGCCCGCGACCGCACATAGGAGGCCGCCGCCGAAATCGACTCCTTCATCACGTCCTTCAGGTTGCCGGTCACGGTCATGCGGCCGCGGCCCGGCATCTTGATCGCCTCGATGGTCAGGATGTCGCCGCCGAACTCGGTCCAGGCCAGGCCGGTGACGATGCCGACCTGATCCTCCTCGTCCGTCTCGCCGTAGCGGAACTTCCGAACGCCCGCGTATTCAGCCAGCTTGGCGTCATCCACGGTGATGGTCAGCGCCTTGTCCCGGGCCATTTCGCGTACGGCCTTGCGGGCCAGCCCGCCCAGGGCCCGTTCCAGCGAACGCACCCCGGCTTCCCGGGTGTAGTACCGGATCAGGTCGCGGATGGTCGTTTCCGGCACGATGAACTCGGCCGGCTTCAGGCCGTTCTCCTCGGTCACCTTGGGCAGGACGTGCCGCTTGGCGATCTCGACCTTCTCGTCCTCGGTGTAGCCGGACACCCGGATGATCTCCATCCGGTCCATCAGCGGCTGCGGCATGTTCAGGCTGTTGGCCGTGGTCACGAACATGATGTTGGACAAGTCGTAGTCGACCTCGAGGTAGTGGTCCCCGAAGGTCGAGTTCTGGGCCGGATCCAGCACCTCCAGCAGGGCCGACGAGGGGTCGCCGCGCCAGTCGGCGCCCAGCTTGTCGATCTCGTCCAGCAGGATGAAGGCGTTGGTGGTCTTCGCCTTCTTCATCGACTGGATGATCTTGCCCGGCATGGACCCGATGTAGGTCCGGCGGTGGCCGCGGATCTCGGCCTCGTCGCGCACGCCGCCCAGCGACATGCGGACGTACTCACGACCGGTGGCCTTGGCGATCGACTTGGCCAGCGAGGTCTTGCCGACGCCGGGAGGTCCGACCAGGCACAGGATCGGGCCGCGCAGCGAACCGGTGCGCGCCTGGACGGCCAGATACTCGATGATCCGTTCCTTGACCTTCTCCAAGCCGTAGTGATCCTCCTCGAGGATGTCCTCGGCCTTCTGCAGGTCGATCGGCTTCTGCTTGGCCTTGCCCCACGGGATCGACAGCAGCCAGTCGAGGTAGTTCCGCACCACCGTGGACTCGGCCGACATCGGGCTCATGTTGCGCAGCTTCTTGACCTCG
>NZ_JAHFPF010000276.1 GCF_023259385.1 Brevundimonas sp.
AGCGCTTCAGGCGGCCGCCCCGGCTGTCGAACAGGCCCGCCAGTCCGCGGCGCGGCTCCAGCGCCTCGGGCCGCAGGTCCGCCAGCACCGAGCGGGCGTGGGTCAGCCGGGCGTGGGCCTCGGTCAGGTCGCCGGTGCGGGCGGCGGCCAGGGCGCGCTCGATCTTCTCGACGGCTCCGGCGCGGACCGGCTCGGCGAAGGCGTGGGCCCGCGCGTCGTCGAAGGCGTCGTGGATCGCATCCACCCGCGCGGCGTCCGGCGCGGGCGCATTGCCCAGCCAGCGATAGGCCCCGTCCGCCATAAGCTTACTCCCACCCCAAGCGGTTCTGTGTCCGCCTGGGTGAAAGGTTAACTACGACTTCAGGCCCGCGGCAACGGTGTAGCCGGCCTCGGTCTTCGCCGCGACTTCCTCAAGGGTGACGCCGTCGGCCAGTTCGATCAGTTCAAGGCCCTTGCCCTCCGGCTTGACGTCGAAGACGCACAGGTCGGTGATGATGCGGCTGACCACGCCCGTGCCCGTGAGCGGCAGGGTGCAGGCCTTCAGGACCTTGGACTGGCCGTGCTTGTTGGCGTGATCCATGACCACGACCACCCGCTTGACGCCCGCGACCAGGTCCATGGCGCCGCCCATGCCCTTCACCATCTTGCCCGGGATCATCCAGTTGGCGATGTCGCCGTTCTCGGCCACTTCCATGGCGCCGAGGATGGACAGGTTGATGTGGCCGCCTCGGATCATGGCGAAGCTGTCCGAGGAGCTGAAATAGCTGCTCTCGGGGATCTCGGTGATGGTCTGCTTGCCGGCGTTGATGAGGTCGGCGTCGACCTCGTCATCATAGGGGAAGGGACCCATGCCGAGCATGCCGTTCTCGGACTGCAGGGTCACTTCCATGCCGTCCGGAATGTAGTTGGCGACCAGGGTCGGGATGCCGATGCCCAGGTTGACGTAGAAGCCGTCCTGCAGCTCGAGCGCGGCGCGTTCGGCCAGTTGTTCACGGGTGCGGGGCATTGGGGGATCCGGGTGTGGGGGATGGGGTGTGGGGTGTGGGGGAAGCGTCAGTCGTCTTTTGCTCTGAGAGAGCGGATCAGTGCTCCGAGGCCGCGCCCGAGTTGATCACAGCGGCCCAGGACCGGCTCGATGTCACTCTTCGCTGCACAGTCGACTTCGGCGGCGATGATCAAGTGTGTCTCCAACTCCTTCAGCGATCCCTGCGCGATCATAAGGTGCCTGACGTAATCCTTGCGAGTACCCCGACCGTAACCCTCGGCGACATTGGCGGGAACGGAGACCGCCGAGCGCCTGATCTGTGACGTCAGGCCAAACAGCTCGTCCTTCGGAAAGGCGCGGGTGATGAGGTAGCAGGCCTTCACCAGCGCGATCCCGTCGCGCCAGACAGTTAGCTCACGGTAGGAGGAAAGCCTCTCGGTCACACCCTTTACCCCACACCCCACACCCTCTTCTAAACGCTCTCCCTCTGCCGAACCGTGCGCTGTTCGATGCGCTTCTCGGACACGGTCTGGACGATGCGGTCGACGTAGATGCCCGGGGTGTGGATGTGGTCGGGATCGATCGAGCCGACGGGGACGATTTCCTCGACCTCGACGACGGTGACCTTGCCCGCCGTGGCCATCATCGGGTTGAAGTTGCGGGCCGTCTTGCGGAAGACGAGGTTGCCGCGCTCGTCCGCCTTCCACGCCTTGACGATGGCCAGGTCGGCGACGAGGCCGGTCTCCATGACGTAGTCGCGGCCGTCGAACTCGCGGACTTCCTTGCCCTCGGCGACCAGGGTGCCGACGCCGGTGGCGGTGAAGAAGGCGGGGATGCCCGCGCCGCCCGCGCGAATGCGCTCGGCCAGGGTGCCCTGGGGGTTGAACTCCAGCTGGAGCTCGCCGGCGAGGTACTGGCGCTCGAACTCCTTGTTCTCGCCGACGTAGGACGAGATCATCTTGGCGATCTGCTTGGTCTCGAGCAGCTGGCCGAGGCCGAAGCCGTCGACGCCGGCGTTGTTGGAGATGACGGTGATCCCCTTCACGCCGCTGTCGCGCAGGCCGGCGATCAGCTTCTCGGGAATGCCGCACAGGCCGAAGCCGCCGGACATGACGGTCATGCCGTCGAACGTCAGGCCCGCAAGCGCGGCGTTGGCGTCGGGGAAGATCTTCCGCATCGCTTCCTCATGTTTTCACTGTCTGATGAATATCGACAGCCTTTGGTCGTCCCTAACGCGGGGGGAGGGGCGGGGCAAGGGCGCCGAACCGCGCGGCGCGAGACGCGCGCCGGTGGGACCCGGAGCTCGCTGCGCGCCCCGGGATGACGATAGCCATCAGAATGACGGTTCAAACGCCGCTTCATCGCCGCCTTCGGCCCTCGCGGAAGGTCCGGCGGCGGTCGGAATCGCGCGCGGAGGTCGGCTCGGCCGGTTCGAGAACTTTTTCCGCCGGTTCAGAAAAAGTCGAGTGCGAAGCGTGCGGACAGTCCGGGCGCACGCTGTCGTCCAAGACCCAGTTCCGGACCGTCCCGGCCCTGATGCGCGCGGCGAATCTGAGCGCCCGCAAGGCGCGCTTCACGGCGCGGCCCCAACGGACGGCGTCCCGAACACGGCCGCCGCGGACGGCGGTGGAGACCCGGGCCGCGGCGACGCGATGGATCGTGCGCAGGTCCCGGGGGCCATCGTCGGGGAGGAGATCGTGGATCATGGCCCGCAGGATGACACGGCCATGCGTCAAGGATGGACGTACCCTCCGCACCCGCATCCAAACTTCGCCGACCGGCGTATCCCGTGCATGAACATCGCCAACGCCGCCATTCGTCACCTGCAGGACGCGCCGTTTCCGGACTTCGTGACGCGGCCGGCCATCGACAGCCTGGTCAGCGAGGCGCGCCGGCGGCTGGATCGGGAGGGACCGCATGACGAGGCGGCGTTCGCGCGCGACATGGCCGCCCGCGCCATAGCCGAGCACGCGGACGCGGCCAACGATCAGCACTATGAGCTGCCGCCGGAGTTCTTTCAGATCTGTCTGGGCAAGCGGCTGAAATACTCGTGCTGCCTGTATCCGGACGCAACGACCACGCTGGATCAGGCCGAGGAACTGGCGCTGTCGCAGACCTGCGCGCACGCCGGGCTGGAGGACGGGCAGGCGGTGCTGGAGCTGGGCTGCGGCTGGGGCTCGCTGAGCCTGTGGATGGCCGAGCGCTATCCGAACAGCCGGATCACGGCGGTGTCGAACAGTCACGGCCAGCGCGGCCACATCGAGGCGCAGGCTAAGGCGCGGGGGCTGACCAATCTGACGGTCATCACCTGCGACATGAACGACTTCCAGACCGAAGACCTGTTCGACCGCATCGTCTCGGTCGAGATGTTCGAGCACATGGCCAACTGGCGGGCGCTGCTGACGCGGGCGAGGGGCTGGCTGAAGGCGGACGGGCGGATGTTCGTGCACATCTTCACCCATCGCGACGCGCCTTACCGGTTCGACCACACCGACAGCGGCGACTTCATCGCCCAGCATTTCTTCACCGGCGGGGTGATGCCCAGCCGGGGCCTGATGCGGCAGTTCCCGGACCTGTTCGAGGTCGAGCAGGAGTGGACCTGGAACGGGGCGAACTACCAGCGCACCGCCGACGACTGGCTGAAGAACATGGACGCCCAGCCCGAGCGGGTGATGGCGCTGATGCGCGAGACCTATGGCGCGGACGCCGCGCTGTGGAAGCGGCGCTGGCGGCGGTTCTACATGGCCACGGCGGGCCTGTTCGGAAACGACGGCGGCGAGACCTGGGCGGTCAGCCATTACCGCCTGAAGCCGGCCTGATTGGAGAGATGCGATGCTGAAATATGTGTTCGCCTATCTGGGCGCGGGGCTGACGTTCGCGGCGATCGACGCGGTCTGGCTGACGACGATGACGGACCGGCTTTACAAGCCCGTTCTGGGGCCGATCCTGGCCGACAAGCCGGACATGAAGGCGGCGGTGGCCTTCTATCTGATCTCCATCGGCGCGACGGTGTTCCTGGCCGTCGCCCCGGCGCTGAAGGAGGGGAACTGGACGCGGGCCCTGATCAACGGGGCCGTGCTGGGCTTCGTCTGCTACGCCACCTATGACCTGACCAATCAGGCGACGCTGGCCAACTGGTCGATGAAGCTGACCCTGATCGACCTGGCCTGGGGGACGGTGCTGACGGCGACCTGCGCGACCGTCGGCTATTTCGTGGCGCGGTGGGCGGAGGGGCGCTGGGGCTGAGTTCGGGGCGCCGGTTAACCTTTTTCTTCGCGCCACGCGGGCGCGTGGTGGCGGGCCGCCGCCGATAGGGTAAAAGGCTGGCGAAACGGAGTTCCGGGGGACGACGCGTTGAAGGTCGGCATCAATGCACTGACGGCGGTGTTCGTGGTCGGCGTGGTCGCCGGCCTGGCGCTGACGCCTGACGGCCGCGAATGGATGCGCCGTCCGACCCTGCTGCTGGGCGGACAGGCT
>NZ_JAHFPF010000277.1 GCF_023259385.1 Brevundimonas sp.
GCCGGTCGACGGTCTCGATCATCAGGTCCGCCACCGTGTCGCGGTGCGCGTCCGCCAGATCGGGCGCGACGTGCTGGCAGAACAGGCTGGCCACATGCTGCCCCGGCGGGGCCAGGCCGTCGTCCAGCGTCGATGGGATCAGCATTTCCACGATCGGCTCGCTCGACCAGCCGTTCAGCCGCGCGCTCGCATGCGCCCGGTCCATGTAGTCCAGCGTCGGCGCGATGATGATGCCCGCCGTCAGGTGATCGCCGTGCCCCGGCAGGACCGTGAAGTTCGGCAGTTCCGACAGGGCCACGTTCATGCGGAAGGTGCCCGAGCCCGACTGGTAGTTCCCGATCCGCTCGCGGAAGTCCGCCGGCACGACCGCATCGTCCACCAGCCGTTCGAACAGCAGCCGGGGGTGCAGGTTGGACACGACGGCCCGCGCCCGCACCTTATCGCCGCCCTCGGTCACCGCGCCGACGGCCCGGCCCTGCTCGGTCAGCACCTCGGCCACGGCGGTGTCCAGCCGCACCTCGACGCCCAGCTCCGCGCAGGCCTTCGCCATCGCCTGGGTGATCGCCCCCATGCCGCCCAGGGCGTGGCCCCAGACGCCCTTGCGACCGTTCACCTCGCCGAACACGTGGTGCAGCAGCACATAGGCCGAGCCCGGCGTGTAGGGGCTGGCGTAGTTGCCGACCACGCTGTCGAAGCCGAACAGGGCCTTGATCGGATCGCTCTCGAACCAGCCGTCCAGCCAGTCGCCCGCCGACTTGGCGAACAGGTCCAGCAGGTCGCGCCGCCCCTGCACGTCCAGCCCCGCCGCCTGCTTGCCCAGCGACGCCCCCTTCAGCAGTTCCGGCAGCATGGCGGTCCAGCCGCCCTGGACCACATTGGGCGGACTTTTCAGGATCCAGTCGCGCAGGATGGCGGCCACAACCTCCAGCCGCCGCTCGTACTCGGGCAGGCGCGCCGCGTCCCTGGCCGAGAATTTGGCCACCTCGCCCTGGGTGCGCCCCTCCCCCGCCAGCAGGTAGCGGCCGTCGTCGAAGGGCAGGAAGTTGGAGACCTTGCGCTCAACCACGGTCAGCCCGTGCCGGGCCAGGTCCATGTCGGCGATGACCTTCGGGTTCAGCAGGCTGACGGTGTAGCTGGCGGTCGAGTTGCGGAAGCCGGGATGGAATTCCTCGGTCACCGCCGCCCCGCCGACCACATGGCGCCGCTCCAGCACCGTCACCTTCAGCCCGGCGCGCGCCAGATAGAAGGCGCAGACGAGGCCGTTGTGGCCCCCGCCCAGGATGACGACGTCGGTCGTGGTGGTGGTCATGGTCCCTCCCTCATGCCGCTCTAGCATGTCCGGCGAACCGGTCACCCCGCCTCAGGCCGGCCGGGTCCATTCCATCAGCATGAACCAGGGCGCCCGGACATAGCGGGCTCCGCGCAGCGGATCGCCTCCCACCGGCGTGGGCTCCTCGAACCGGGTGAGCGTCAGCCCCTGCTCCAGCAGCAGGGTCATGTAGGTACTCAGCGGGCGGTGCCAGTTCACGATCCGGATGCCCCGCCATTCAGCCCAAGCGGCCCGCTCCTCCAGATAGCCGTCCATCGCGAAGCCCGGTCGTCCATCGGCCAGCTTGGTCCAGCCCATGTCATGGGCCGCCCCGGCGGTGTTGAACCCGGTCAGGTTGGCGATCAGCAGCGTTCCGCCGGGCTTCAGCACCCGCGCCATCTCCGCGATCGCGGCGGCGATATCGGGAATGTCGATCAGCGACAGATAGCTGACCACCAGGTCGAACCGGTCGTCCTCGAACTCCAGCGCCTCGGCGCGGCCCAGGCGGTATTCACCCTTGTCGTCCAGCTCCCGGGCCCGCGCGATCAGCTCGGGCGTCGGATCGATCCCGACCGTCCGGACGCCCTCGTGCTGGAGCATCCGGCAGAACCGCCCCTCGCCGCAGCCGACGTCCAGCGCCTCGGCGAAGGCGCCCGCGCGCACCCTGGCCAGCATCGGCGCATCCATGACGAACCGGCGGCCATAGTCGCCGTCCTCGCCCATGTCGGCGATCCAAGCCTGGGCGGATTCGCTCCATCCATCGCTCACACCACCACCGCCAGCGACGGATCGGCCCTCAGCCGTTCCAGGTCGCGGCCCGGCGGGCGGCCGAACAGGCGGGCGTATTCGCGGCTGAACTGGGACGGGCTGTCGTAGCCGACGGTGAAGCCGATGCCGGCCACGTCCCGGCCCCGGCTGAGCAGCAGGTTGCGCGCCTCCTGCAGCCGGATCTGCTTCTGGTACTGCAGCGGGCTCATCGCGGTGACGGCCTTGAAGTGGCGGTGCAGCGAGGTCTCGCTCATGCCCGCCACCTCGGCCAGCCGCTCGATCCGCATCGGCTCGGCGTAGTGGACGCGCAGCCAGCGGATGGCGCGGCGCACCTGCGACAGCCGCCCGCCCTCGGCCCCGATCTGGCGCATCATGTCGGCGCGCTCGCCGGCCAGCAGCCGCCACATCAGCTCGCGCCGGATCAGCGGCGCCAGCACCGGGGCCTCCTGCGGGCGATCCAGCAGGCGGACCAGCCGGATCACCGCATCGATCAGGTCGTCGTCCATGTCGCTGACCGCCAGCGCCCGCACCGGCGGCGCCTCCGGCAGGGCGTCGCCCGCCTCCATCATCAGGTCCGCGATCACCGCCGGGTCCAGCGGTATGCCCACCGCCAGATAGGGCGCCGCGATCACCTGCCCGCTGACCGGCAGGTCCGCCGACACCACCAGATACTGTCCCGCGCGGTAGGGGTGGGTCTCGGCCCCCAGGGTGGTGTTCTTGGCCCCGTCGAGGATCAGGCACAGCATCGGCTCATAGACCAGCTGCTGCGCCTCGGTGACGCCGCTGCTGGCGATGATCTGCAACCCCGGCAGGGTCACGGGGCCCACGCCCTCGGGCGAGGTCTCCCCCATATGGCGGCGCACCAGGTCGGCGAGTTCGTGCAATCGGCTCATGGCGCCATCCAAGCCCTGACAGACACGCAAGACAAGCGCGCGAGGCGTGGGTTGGCGGGATTGTGCAAGAGAGTGGTGTGATCCGTCTACGGCCCGCCCGGTCCCCGGGCCCATACCGGGCCTCCCAACAAGGAGACTTCCCATGACCTCCCCCATGCCCCAGATCGGGCCCCGCACCTGGTTCGTCACCGGCGCCGCCCGCGGCCTGGGCGCCGCCATCGTCCGCACGGTTCTGGACGCCGGCGACCGCGTCGTCGCCACGGCCCGCAACCGCGCGGCCCTGGTCGAGACCCTCGGCCCCGACAGCGACCGCCTGCTGTCGGTCTCGCTGGACGTGACCGACCCCGCCGCCGCCCGGGCCGCCGTCGACGCGGCGCTGGCCGCCTTCGGCCGCATCGACGTGCTGGTCAACAACGCCGGCTACGGTCACCTTTCGCTGTTCGAGGAGTCGACGGCCGACGACGCCCAGGCCCAGTACGACACCAATGTCTTCGGCCTGATGCACGTCACCCGCGCCGTCCTGCCGACCATGCGGGCCCAGCGCTCGGGCCGCATCTTCAACGTCTCCTCGGTCGGCGGCATCGTCGGCGGCGCCAGCGGAAGCCTGTACTGCGCCTCGAAATTCGCCGTGGAGGGCTTCACCGAATCCCTCGCCGGCGAGGTGCGCGACTTCGGCATCCACGCCACCGTGGTCGAGCCGGGCTTCTTCCGCACCGACTTCCTGGAGCCGACCTCGGTTCGCCACGGCTCGCAGCCGATCGCCGACTACGCCGCCGTCTCGGAGGCGCTGAAGACCTTCTACGACAGCCGCAGCCGCAATCAGGCCGGCGACCCGGCCAAGCTGGGCCTGGCCCTGATCGCCCTGGCCGACGCCGACCAGCCGCCCGTCCGCTGGGCCGCGGGCACGGACGCCGTTGGCATGATCGAGGCCAAGATCGCCGGCCTGCAGGCCGAACTCGACGCCTGGCGCGCCCTGTCGCTGAGCACCGACGGCGATTTCGACTTCCGGGAAGAAGCGGGCGTGAGCGCCTGGGGCTGAGGTGAAGGGAGGCGGCAGGCGGATAGGCAATAGGCAATAGGGCGACCCGCTCCCCCTCCTCTTCCCTACTGCCTACTGCCTACTGCCTGCCCTTCTTCTTCCGGCCGATGCACGATCGACACCAGCACCACCGAGATGATCATCAGCAGGAACCAGCTGCCCAGCTTCTCCAGCCCGACCATCTCCCAGCCGTCCTCCTGACCCGGATAGGCCCAGGCGCGGCCGAACGTGCCCAGGTTCTCGGCGAACCAGATGAACAGCGAGACCAGGAAGAAGCCCAGCAGCAGCGGCATCCGCCGCCGCCGCCGGTCCGTGGTGAACCAGAACCAGCCGCGCCCGAAGATCAGCACCGTCGCCGCGAACAGGACCAGCCGCACGTCCGGCAGCCAGTGATGGGCGAAGAAGTTGACGTAGATCGCCGCCGCCAGCGCCCAGGCCGTCCACAGCGGCGG
>NZ_JAHFPF010000278.1 GCF_023259385.1 Brevundimonas sp.
ACCTTTCGTGACGTTCGCGCCGAACAGCGCTTTGAACAGGGCTTCGCCGATTCCGAGGGCGAGATGCGCACGGTCTTCGCCGACTATGCGACGCAGGACGACGTCCGGGTGATCCTGCATGTCGAGGCTGATCCCGCCCTGCGGGGCGGGGGCGCGGCCGGGCGATTCATGCAGGCGTTGGCCGGCCACGCCCGCGCCGAGGGGCTGAAACTCCAACCGCGTTGCAGCTATGCGGTCCTGTGGCACCGTCGCCACCCTGAGTACGACGACGTCCTGGCCTGAGCCGCGCCCGACTGGCCTTGCGCCGGAGCCTGTGCTGGACTGCCCCGCTCAGGGGGAAGTTTTCACATGATCGTTCGCCATCTGGCCGCCGTCGCGGCCGTCTGCGTCATGGCCGCGCCCGGCATGGCCGCCGCCCAGGTCTGGAGCGACTGGAGCGAGGCCGAAGCCCGCACCCTGGTCGCCGCCGAGAACGGCGTGGTCGACGAGGTGCTGCGCCCCGATGACGGAACGCTGGAGGTCTACGCCACCTTCGACGGCTGGCTGAAGGTCCTGATCGGCGGCAAGGACTGCAACGGTCGGGGCCCGGCCCTGCGCTGCAAGGAGATGACCTTCAACGCCCTGTTCGAGATCGACGACGCCGCTCGCGCCCGGCGGCTGGAATCCGAACTGATCCACAATTTCGTGGCGGACATGGCCGATGGCGAAGACTACGTCGTCGAACGGGCGGTCGAGCTGACGGGCGGGGTCAACCTGACCAACCTCCGCGCGCAGCTGGACCGCTTCATCGGCACCTGCGAGCTGGTGACGGAAAAGGCCTGGCCGGACAAGGGCGCCGCCTCCGCCGCCCCCGGCAAGGGCCGCTAGGCGTCAGCCGCCTCCGTAGCCGCCGATGATCGGCAGAACTTCACCGGTGATGTAGCTGGAACACTGGCGCGAGGCGAGGAAGACGAAGGCGGGCGCGATTTCCTCGGGCTGGGCGGGACGCTTCATGACGGTCCCTGAGCCGAATTTCGAAGTCGCCTCGGCGTCTTTGTCGGCCGGGTTCAGCGGCGTCCAGACCGGCCCCGGCGCGACCACGTTCACACGGATCGCCCGAGGGGCCAGATGCGTGCCCAAGGACCGGGCGAAGGCATGGATGCCGCCCTTGGTCATCGAATAGTCCAGCAAGTCCTCGTTCCCCATGATGCCCGTGACCGAGCCGGTCATCACGATGGCCGAGCCGGGCCGCAAGTGCGGGACCGCCGCCTTCACCAGGTTGAAATAGCCGTAGAGATTGGTCTTCAGCGTCCGGTCGAAATGTTCGAACGTCAGGTCCTCCAGCGTTTCCACATGCTCCTGGAAGGCGGCGTTGGGGACGACGACATCCAGCCGCCCGAAGGCGTCGAGCGCCGATTTCACCGCCGCCGTCGCAAAGGCGGGATCCGAGACGTCGCCCTTGAGCACGATGGCCTTGCGGCCCTCGGCCTCGACGGCCTTCTTCGTATCCTCGGCGTCTCTTTCCTCGTCCAGATGACAGAGGGCGATGTCGCAGCCTTCGCGGGCGAACAGGACAGCGACGGCGCGGCCGATGCCGGAATCGCCGCCCGTGATGATCGCCGCCAAACCCTCCAGCTTGCCCGAGCCCTTCCAGAAGGGCGCCTCGTACATCGGCGCGGGATCGAGCCTGAACTCCTCGCCAGGCTTGCGCTGGTGCTGTCTCGGGAACGGCGGTTCAGGGTATTTCCGCGCGCCGGCCTGGACCGCGCCCCTCTTCTCGCTATCGCCCGAGGAGCCCTTGGCGTCGATCACAGCCTGAATCTTCCGCTCCTGATCGGCGATGGTATCGGCGCGAGGTTCGAAGCGGTCATCCATGTCGATTCTCCTTCAGCTGGTGAAGGGAAAGCCGAGGGAGCGCCGACCGTTCCAGCGCATTATGGTGTTCGACCAGCTCGTAGCGGCTGGAGGGAGGCGAGATGCCGGAACTGGACCTGAACACCCTGGGCGCCGCGGCGGGGCCGCTGCAGACCTGGATCCTGCCGGCCCTGCTGGGACTCGGCCTCGCCTCGGCGACGGGGCTGCGCACCTTCCTGCCGTTGCTGATGCTGGCGCTGGCGGCGAAGTTCGAGCTGTTCGGCGTGCGGCTGATCGATCAGATGGACTGGCTGGTGTCGTGGCCCGCCATCGCGGCCCTGGGCACGGCGGCCGTGGCCGAATTCGCCGGCGACAAGGTCCCGGCGGTTGACCATGCGCTGAACGCGATCGGCTATGTGACGCGACCGGTAGCCGGGGCGGTGGCGGCGGGCAGCGTGTTCTGGGCCGTGGATCCGACGACGGCGGCCATCGCCGGGGTCATCGTAGGAGCGCCCGCGGCGCTGGCCTTCAACGCCGCCCAGACCGGGGTGCGGGTCGGATCGACCGCGACCACGGCCGGGCTGGGCAATCCGGTGGTGTCCCTGATCGAGGACGTCCTGGCGGTCCTGACCGTGATCGTCGCCTTCCTCGCGCCGATCCTCATCCCGCTGGCGCTGATCGTGCTGGCGGTCATCGTCTTTCGGCTGGCCAACCGTCTGCGCGGCCGCGACGCGGGACGAGTCAGAGCGCCCGGCTGACGATCGCCTTGAGCGTCTCGGACTTGGAGGGAAGGTCAGAAGCCAGCCGCCCGGCCAGCTCACGCGCGCCCACCGGATAGGCGTCACCGCCCTCGGCGATCTCGCGGGCCAGAGCCGCCGCCTGCATCAGGACCGCCTCCAGCGCCTCGACCTGCTCGACGGCCAGCGCGCGGGCTTCCATCTGAAGCCGACGGACCCGGTCCGCCGTGGTCTCCGGCGTCCGCATCAGGTCGTAGATTTCAGCCTCGGCCTGGACGAGGCGCAGATCGGGTTGAGAAGGCGGCGAGCGCTTGGGCATGGCGGTGTCTCCTGCCAAGCCAATGCGGGCTGACTCGTCGGAGTTCCCGTCCTCACGCGGACGGATTTCACAAAAGCGGGGCTGTGGCTTTCACGCCTCAGGTGAACGCGGTCAGGCCGCGTCGTCGTGTGCCTCGAGACGCGCCTCGGCCTCGCGTACGGCGTCGGCGGCGCGATCGACGACCTCAAGGCCGGCGCCGGACTTCACCCCCTCGACGGTCAGGATGCGGCGGAAGGCGCGCGCGCCCGGCCGACCGTGCATGACGCCCAGCATGTGGCGGGTCATGTGGGCCAGGTGCACGCCCTCCTCCAGCCGCGCCCGCAGATAGGGACGGTAGCGCTCCAGCGCCTCGAAGGCGTCCACGTCGGCCCCCGCCGACCCGAACAGGCGCCGGTCGGCCTGCCCCAGCAGCGCGGGCTCGTGATAGGCGGCGCGGCCCAGCATGACCCCGTCCAGCCGCACCCCGCCAGTGTCGTCGAGATGCGCTTCGGCCTCGTCGAGTGACGCTATGCCGCCGTTGATGCTGATCGACAGGTGAGGCCGCTCACGCTTCAGGCGGCGGACCAGGGCGTAGTCCAGCGGCGGAACGTCCCGGTTTTCCTTGGGCGAGAGGCCTTTCAGCCAGGCCTTGCGGGCGTGGACGATGAAGGTGTCGATCCCGACCGCTGCGCTGGCGTCCACGGTGGCGAACAGGCTGACCTCAGGGTCTTGGTTATCCACCCCGATGCGGCATTTGACGGTGGCGGGAACCGAGACCGCCTCCTTGATGGCCGCCATGCAGTCGGCGACCAGTTCCGGCTCGCGCATCAGGCAGGCGCCGAACTTCCCGGACTGGACCCGGTCTGACGGACAGCCGACGTTCAGATTGATCTCGTCATAGCCGTACTGCTCGCCGATGCGGGCGGCCTCGGCCAGTTGCGCGGGGTCGGAGCCGCCCAGCTGCAGGGCTACCGGATGCTCGACCGCGTCGAAACCCAGCAGCTTGTCCCGGTCGCCGTGCACCACCGCGGGCGCCGTGACCATTTCGGTATAGAGCAGCGCGCGCGCCGACAGGGCGCGGTGGAAGGCGCGGCAGTGCCGGTCGGTCCAGTCCATCATCGGAGCGACGGAGAGGCGGCGGGAGAGGGCGAGCGGGTCGGACAAGCGAGACGGCCGTTTGGAAGACGAAGGCGGCGGCTTTTACGTCATCCGGACCCGGAAGGCGACCGGAGCGCTTGCACGGGGTCCTCGACAGGGCGAACCTCGGTTCCGCGACAGGAGAACAGACCATGGCGGGCTGCGGACATCTGGCCACCGTGAACCGGGTCACCCCGGGATCGAAGGGCTGCGAGGAATGCCTGAAGACCGGAGGCTGGTGGGTGCATCTGCGTCTGTGCCGAAGCTGCGGCCATGTCGGCTGCTGCGACGACTCGCCCAGCCGCCACGCGACCGCGCACCATCAGGCCACCCACCATCCGATCATCGAAGGCTACGACCCGCCCGAGGGGTGGGGCTGGTGTTACGCGGACGAGGAGTTCGTCGACCTGCCCGACCAGACGCCGCAGCTCGGGCCGATCCCCAAAT
>NZ_JAHFPF010000279.1 GCF_023259385.1 Brevundimonas sp.
GGGGTCGCCTTCGACGACGCCCTGGCCGGCGCGCGCGAGGCGGGCTTCGCGGAAGAGGATCCAACCGCCGATCTGAGCGGCCTGGACGCCGCCGCCAAGCTGGCCATCCTGGCGCACGAGGCGCTGGACGGCGGACTGACGCCCGAGCGGATCGCCCGCGCGACCCTGGCCGCCGATGCGGTCCTGCCGCCGGGCCGGGTGCGTCAGCTGGCGCGGCTGGACGTGCGCACCGACCGCGCCGACGTGGCCTTCGCCGCCGCCGACGGCGACGCCCTGTTCGCCGACCTGCCGGACGAGTGGAACGCCCTGCGCGTCACCACCGGCGACGGCCGCGTCTTCACCGCCCGCGGCCGCGGCGCCGGCCGCATCCCGACGACCGAGAGCGTCTGGGCCGACCTTACCGATCTGGTCGCCGGATAAAAAAGCGCCGCCGACCCGGGTGGGTCGGCGGCGGAGAGTGCGCTTCGGTTCAGGAGTGATCAGAAGCGATAGCGGGCGCCGAAGTAAAACTGTCGGCCGGTGTGGTGGTAGACGGAGGTGCTCTGGCGATCCGCGCCGTCGCCGACGTACTGATGGTTCTCCTCGTCCGTCAGGTTGAGAGCCTCCAGCGTCAGGACCAGTTCGTCGGTCAGATTGTACGAGGCCGAGGCGTCCAGGTTGAACGTCTCCATCTTGCCTTCGACATTGTTGCCGTTCCGGCCGGGCACGTTCTGGATGTAGCTGTCGCGGAAGGCGCCCGAGACCCGCGCCGAGAACGTGTCGTCCTCATAATACACGGTGGCGTTCCACGATTCCGGCGACAGGTTGATCAGGTCGGCCGTCACGAAGGTCGTGCACAGGGCGTTGTTGCAGTAGTCGATCTCGGATTCGACGTGGGTGTAGTTCAGCTGCACGCCGAGGTTTTCCAGCGGGCCCGGCAGGAAGGTGAAGGGCTGCTGGTAGCTGATCTCGAAGCCCTTCAGCGGGCCGCCTTCGGTGTTCACCGCCGCGGTCAGCTGGAAGATGGTCGAGGACGAGCAGGTGCCCGTGCAGAAGCCCGGCGCGAAGGCCGACGGGTTCAGCGCGGTCAGGTCCGAATAGGCCAGGTCCTGACGCACGATCTGGATGTAGGTGTCGATGTCCTTGTAGAAATAGGCGAAGGACAGCAGGCTTTCGCGGGCGAAATACCACTCGATGCTGAAGTCGTAGGTGTTGGCCTGGAACGGCTCCAGCTTCACGTTGCCGATCGAGGCCGTGTAGTTCGGCCCGGTGGCGGCCAGCGAGGTGGTCGGCACCAGATAGTTGGTTCCGGCCAGGGTGTTGCCGATCTGCGGACGGGCCATGACCGTGGCCGCGCCGAAGCGGACGATCAGGTCGTCGATCGGCTCATAGCTGATGTTCAGCGACGGCAGGGTGTTGTCGTACTGGTTCTCGCCGGTGACCAGGGTGCCGCCGCCGGTCGAGCTGTAGCCCGAGGCGTTGAGCGTGGTGCTGACCTGACGCACGCCGACGTTGCCGCGGAACGGACGGCCGAACAGGTCGGTGTCCCAGTCGGCCTGCAGATAGACCGCCAGATCGTCTTCGGTGATCGACCGGTTGCCGCCGCGCGCATTGCCGTTGGTGATGCTGGTCAGGCGGAAGTCGCCTCCCGGCACGCCCGTGTCGCAGTTGCAGTAGATGTTGAACAGGCTGGCCAGGGCGCCGAGGTTGGGACGGACCCAGCTGCTGGCCGTGCCCCCGGGGATCAGGTCGGCGCCGAAGCCGGTCAGCACATTGGTGATGTCGGCCATCGTCGTACCGGCCGGAAGCACCGGAACCACGGTCTCGTCCGCGCGGCGGAACTCATAGGAGTCCGAGGTATAGCTCTTCCAGTTGATGCCCGCCTTGATCGTCAACCAGTCGCTGGCGTCATAGGCGAAGTCGGCCTGGGCGGACTCGAACACGGTGTCGACGCCGTTCGGACGGATGCGGATTTCCGAGCGCGGCACCACGGCGGTCGACGGGCGCCATTCCCAGTTGGCCGGGTTGGCGACATCGAAGCCGTAGCTGATGACCGGGGCGTTGGCGTTGCCGCGGAAGTCCCAGGAGTAGTTCTGGATATTGTTCCGGTCGAGGGTGACCGTGGTCTGGATCGGGTTCTCGAAATTCGACTCCGCGCGCCCGTAGTAGAAGCGGCCGTGCAGGCGGTCGGTGAAGTCATGCTCGGCCGTCAGGCTGACCTGCAGGTAGTCGGTCGAGAGTTCGTCGTAGCGGCTCTCGGACCGGACATCGACGTTGTTGAACACGCCGTAGACCAGCATGTTGTTCTGGACGGCGCGTCCTGGACCGTCACCTGGGGCTGGCCGCCGGCCGCGGCGTTGCGGCTGAACGACAGGGCTTCGAGGAAGTCCTCCTGACGGGTCGCGTCCAGCGAGGAATACAGCACGTCCAGAGACAGCACCGTGGTCTCGGCCGGGCGCCATTGCAGGGCGCCGGTGACGCCGAGGCGTTCCTGGCTGTGGGTCAGGCGGCCATAGCGCGGCAGACGCGGGATGAAGACGTTGCTTTGATTGGCCAGGGCGAAGGCCGTCGCGTTCGATCCGGCGGAGGCGAAGCCGCCCGAGCTGTTGGTGCCGACGGCCGGCGCCCAGCGCACCGAGCTGAAGCCTTCTTCGAGCAGGTCGCGTTCGCTGTAGGCGAGCGAGATCAGGGCGCCGAACTCGTCATTGGCGCCGAACCGGTCGCTCAGCAGCAGGGCGATGCGCGGATTGTACTGCTCCGACAGGTCGTTGTAGCCGACCTGGGCCGACATGGCGGCGGTGAAGCCGTCGTAGTCGAACGGGCGCGTGGCCTGCAGGTCGACGGTGGCGCCCAGCGAGCCCTCTTCCGTCTCGGCCGCCGCGGTCTTGCGCACGGTGATGGAGTTGAAGAGCTCCGAGGCGAAGACGTTGAAGTCGAAGCCACGGCCCCGGTTGGCGCCGCCCGAGGAGTCGGTGCCGCCGGCGGTGGCCTGTGCCTCCATGCCGTTGATGCGGGTGCGGGTGAAGTCGGCGCCCAGACCGCGAACGGTGATCGAACGGCCTTCGCCGGCGTCACGGTCGATGGCGACGCCCGGGACCCGCTGGATCGACTCGGCCAGGTTCAGGTCGGGGAAATCGGCGATGTCCTCGGCCATGATCACGTCGACCATGCTGGTCTCGCGACGTTTGGCGTCGAGGGCGGCGTTCAGGCTGGCGCGATACCCGGTGACGACGACTTCATCGATCTCGACGGTCTCGTCCTGCGGTGCGGGTTGCGGCGCGGTCTGCGCGGCGGCGGCGCCGACTCCCAACGACAGGGCGACGGCCAGACCGGACGCTCCGACGAACAGGCGACGACGAAGGGCACGGGTCATCCCCGGCTGGATAGCTTGCAACATATGCCTCCTCCCAATGGGCATACAGGACGCCGGAGTGACCCCGGTCTATCTGTTTTTGCGGTCCGACATCGCTGGCCGTTCCGTTTGACACCGGTGTCATATTCGTGCGGAATGCGCGCTGACACCGGTAGCAATCACGAGCCTAACCTGATGATCGGCGTTTTCGCAAGCGGCCTTCGACACAAAGCGGTCACAGGCTTCGCCGTGACGCTGTTCGCCGTGTCGCTTGGGGCACACATGGTCTCGGCCCAGGCCGGGCCCGAGCCGGCCGTCGCCTTCCCCGGCGCGGAGG
Source organism: Brevundimonas sp. (assembly GCF_023259385.1). GTDB lineage: Bacteria > Pseudomonadota > Alphaproteobacteria > Caulobacterales > Caulobacteraceae > Brevundimonas. The sequence goes on from NZ_JAHFPF010000279.1 coordinate 3,669, forward strand.
GCGCGGGGCGTCTGGCCTCGGGCGGGCGCGGCGGCGCGGTGCTGCGGGTGACCAATCTGAACGACGCCGGTCCCGGCAGCCTGAGGGCCGCGGTCGAGGCGGACGGTCCGCGCACGGTCGTGTTCGATATCGGCGGGACGATCCGGCTGGAGACGCCGCTGCGCATCCGCCGGGGCCGCATCACCATCGCCGGCCAGACCGCGCCGGGCGGCGGGATCACCCTGCGCGACCACGCGCTGATCGTGGCCGCCGACGATGTGGTGGTGCGCCACATCCGCTCGCGGCTGGGGGACGAGAGCCGCATCGAGTCGGACGCCGTCACCATCGAGCGCGGCCGCCGCATCATCCTGGACCACGTCTCGGCCTCCTGGTCGGTGGACGAGACCCTGTCGGTCGGCAGCCGCTACGACCCGCCCGAGCGCGGCGTCTACGACGTGACCGTGCAGTGGTCCCTGATCGCCGAATCGTTGAACCGGTCGGGCCACGCCAAGGGCGATCACGGCTATGGCTCGCTGGTGCGCGGCGGGCACGGCGCGCGCTTCACCTTCCATCACAATCTGTGGGCCGCCCACCGAGCGCGCATGCCCCGCCCGGGCAACTACAATCCCCCGTCCGTCGATCCCGAGGGGCCGCGCTTCGAGTTCCGCTCCAACGTCTTCTACGACTGGGGCGGGTCGCATGCGGGCTACAACGCCGACACCGAAAGCCGCTCGGCCTACGCCTTCATCGGCAACGCCTACATCCCAGG
>NZ_JAHFPF010000036.1 GCF_023259385.1 Brevundimonas sp.
GCCGCCGCGTGCGGGGCGTGGCAGCAGCCGTGTCCGCAGACGATGACGCAGTGCTCGCAGGCCGGATCCTCACAGGGCGCGGCGGCGCCGGCGGCGGCCGCGGGCGGCGTCTCGTCCGCGCAGGCCACGGCGGCGGTGGCGGGCATGACGGCGACCAGGGCGAACAGCAGCGCGGCCAGAAGGCCAACCTTGTTCAGCAGGGTTTGCGCGCGCCGGAGCATGACGCGGACGTAGCACGGGTCGGCGAGGCTGTCGCGGACAGGGTGTCGCGGGGGCCGCGTCAGACGCAGGCGATCTTCGACGCCACCTCGGCGAGGGAGGGATCGCAGGTCCCGGATGATCCCTTGCAGCAATCCTCGACGAGGAAGGACAGCAGGGCGCCCATGCGTCCGTAGTCGGCGGCGTAGATGATCGAACGGCCGTCGCGGCGCGAAGCGACGAGGCCGGCGTGGCCGAGGATGGTCAGGCTGTTGGAGAGGGTGCTGGCGGGAACGCCGACGGCCTGGCCCAGCACGCCCGCCGCCAGCCCCTCGGGACCGGCCTGCACCAGGGTGCGGAAGATCGACAGGCGGCCTTCATGGGCAAGGGCGGAGAGGACCGGAACGGCGTTCTTCATTTCCATACTTCACGAATATACGAATCATGTGCGAAAGGGAAGGCATGACGCACCTTCCCGCCCTGACCCCGGCCTATCTCGACATTCCTTCGGAGCGAGCGCTGTCGGCGACGGCGCCGGACCATCCGCCGCGCTTCCTGCTGTTGTACGGTTCGCTGCGGGACCGGTCTTACAGCCGGCTTCTGGTCGAGGAGGCCGACCGGCTGCTGCGCCGCTTCGGGGCTGAGACGCGCATCTATGATCCGCGCGGCCTGCCGCAACCCGATGACGCGGATCCCGCCCATCCCAAGGTCGCGGAACTGCGCGCGGCCTCGCTGTGGTCCGAGGGGCATGTGTGGTGCAGCCCGGAGCGTCACGGCGCGATGACCGGGATCTTCAAGACGCAGATCGACTGGCTTCCGCTGGAGAGCGGCGGCGTCCGCCCGACCCAGGGCCGGACCCTGGCGGTGATGCAGGTCAACGCGGGGTCGCAGTCGTTCAACACCATCAACCAGCTGCGCGTGCTGGGGCGGTGGATGCGGATGATCACCATTCCGAACCAGTCGTCGGTGGCCAAGGCCTTCAACGAATTCGACGACGAGGGCCGGATGAAGCCTTCGCCCTACTACGATCGGCTGGTCGACGTGATGGAGGAACTGGTCAAGTTCACGCTGCTGACCCGAGGGCGCGCGGACTATCTGGTGGACCGGTACAGCGAGCGGAAGGCGGAGGACCGCCATCCGGCCGCCGCGTCGCTGGCGGACGCCAGGGCATGAGCGTGTTCGAGAAATACCTGACGGTCTGGGTGCTGCTGTGCATCGTGGTCGGGGTCACGCTGGGACACGCCTTCCAGCCGGCGTTCCGGGTGATCGCCGGCCTGGAGATCGCGCACGTCAACCTGCCCGTCGCCGGGCTGATCTGGTTGATGATCATTCCCATGCTGGCGCGCATCGACTTCAAGGCGCTGGGGGCGGTGGCGCGTCACTGGCGCGGGGTGGCCGTCACGGTGGGGGTCAACTGGCTGGTGAAGCCCTTTTCGATGGCCTTGCTGGCGTGGCTGTTCATCGGGACGCTGTTCCGCCCCCTGCTGCCCCCCGGTCAGGTCGAGAGCTATATCGCCGGGCTGATCCTGCTGGCCGCCGCGCCCTGCACGGCGATGGTCTTCGTGTGGAGCCAGCTGACCGAGGGCGATCCGCCGTTCACGCTGAGCCAGGTGGCCCTGAACGACGCGATCATGCTGGTCGCCTTCGCGCCGGTCGTCGCGCTGCTGCTCGGTCTGTCGGCCATTTCGGTCCCGTGGGAGACCCTGCTGGCGTCCGTCGGACTCTACATCATCGTTCCCCTGATCCTGGCCCAGGTCCTGCGATCCGCGGTCCTGCGGCGAGGGCCGGAGGCCCTGGCGGCGCTGCTCAAGGCCCTGTCGCCGGTCTCCTTGCTGGCCTTGCTGGCGACGCTGATCCTGCTGTTCGGCTTCCAGGGCGAGCAGATCGTGCGGCAGCCGCTGGTCATCGCCCTGCTGGCCGTGCCGATCCTGATCCAGGTCTATTTCAACGCGGGCCTGGCCTACGTCCTGAACCGGATGGCGGGAGAGGCGCACCGGGTGGCGGCGCCGTCGGCCCTGATCGGCGCTAGCAATTTCTTCGAACTGGCGGTCGCGGCGGCGATCAGCCTGTTCGGCCTGACCTCGGGCGCGGCGCTGGCGACGGTCGTCGGCGTCCTGATCGAGGTTCCGGTCATGCTGACGGTGGTCGCCATCGTGAACCGGACGCGCGGCTGGTACGACCGCGGGCCCGCCGTCCGCCGCCTGAACAACCAACGGAGGGCCTGACATGGGCGACGCTTTCCCCGTCACCATCTACCACAACCCCGGCTGCGGGACGTCGCGCAACGCCCTGGAGATGATCCGGGCCAGCGGATACGCGCCGACCGTGGTCGATTATCTGGAGGCGGGCTGGGACCGCGCGACCCTGACGCATCTGCTGTCGGCCATGGGCGCGCGCCCGCGCGAGGTGATGCGGACGAAGGGAACGCCGGCCGAGGCGCTGGGGCTGCTGGCCGACGATGTGACCGACGAGGCGATTCTCGAGGCGATGCTGACCCATCCGGTTCTGGTCAACCGGCCCATCGTCGAGACGCCGCTGGGCGTGAGGCTGTGCCGACCGTCCGAGGCGGTCTTCGCCCTTCTGGAGCGGCGACCGGACAGATTCGTGAAGGAGGACGGGGAGGCCGTCTGAACACGCCCCGAAACGCAAGCGGGGCCCGACTTTTCAGCCGGGCCCCGCAGGGGTCTTCAGATGGTGCCGCCGGGGGGAATCGAACCCACGACCTCAGCCTTACCAAGGATGCGCTCTACCACTGAGCTACGGCGGCGAAATCTGAGGAAGCGGCCCTATAGCCAACGTCGTGGCGGGGGGGAAGCCCTATTTCCGCTTGGGTGTGAAAAGTTTGGCGGCGGGGTTCGCCTGATCGGAGGGCGACCGTGGACAAGGTTCGCGTTAACGGTGTCGGGGTCTTGCGCGGCGCCGCGACGCGGGCTCTGATCCGCTCATGGACAAGCCCGAGACGACCGCTCCCGAAGCCGCCGCCGTCCCCGAGGCCCCGCCGGCCGCGCCCGCGCCGGTGAAGGCCGCGCCGGCCACGGAAGTGACGACCGGCGTTTCCGGCGCGCCCGCCGGTCCGGCCCGGGCCAAGTCCGAGAAGGCCCTGCGTCTGGCCAAGGCGCTGCGCGACAACCTGCGCCGCCGCAAGGTCGCGGCCAAGCCTGCAAGACCGAGCAACTGAAAGTCATCGGCCGCACCGTTCGCGCGGCCTTTCGCTCCCCCGGCGGACCGCGCTAGATAGCCGATCCCCCTGACGCCCCCGCGCAGGGCCGCAAGAGACCACATGGACAGCATCGCCATCACCGGCGGCGCCCAGCTGAACGGGATCATCCCCGTGAGCGGCGCCAAGAATTCCGCCCTCAAGCTGATGGCCGCCTCGATCCTGACGGATCAGCCGCTGCTGCTGACCAACATGCCGCGCCTGGCGGACACGAAATTCCTGGGCAAGCTGCTGCAGGCGCTGGGCGTCGAGGTGACCGAGCGCGACGGGGCCGACGGGCAGGAGACCCTGTTCCATGGCGCCACGATCAGCTCGACCTTCGCCCCCTATGATCTGGTCCGCCAGATGCGGGCCAGCTTCAATGTGCTGGGGCCGCTGCTGGCGCGCACTGGCGAGGCCAAGGTGTCGCTGCCGGGCGGCTGCACCATCGGGGCGCGTCCGGTGGACCTGCACCTGCAGGCGCTGACCGCCCTGGGCGCCGAGATCGAGCTGGACGAGGGCTATGTCACCGCCCGCGCGCCGAAGGGGCTGCGCGGGGCCGAGATCGAGTTCCCGTTCGTGTCCGTGGGCGCGACCGAGCACGCCATGCTGGCCGCCGTGATGGCGAACGGGACGACGGTGCTGCGCAAGGCCGCGCGTGAACCGGAGATCGGCGACCTGGCCCGCTGCCTGACGGCGATGGGCGCGAAGATCGACGGGATCGACACCAACGTCCTGACCATCACCGGCGTGACCTCGCTGGGCGGGGCCGAATGGTCGGTGATCCCGGATCGGATCGAAATGGGCTCCTATGCCGTGGCCGCGGCCATGGCCGGGGGCGAGGTGCGGCTGACCAAGGCGCGCGCCGGGCTCATGACCGCCCTGACCGAGAAGATGGTCGCCGCGGGCGTCGAGGTGACCCCGACCGACGACGGCGTGATCGTGAAGCGCGATCCGAAGCAGCGCCTGCGGGCGGTCAATCTGGAGACCGAGGTCTATCCGGGCTTCGCCACCGACCTGCAGGCCCAGTTCATGACGCTGATGACGACGGCGGAGGGCGAAAGCGTCATCCGCGAGAACATCTTCGAGAACCGCTTCATGCACGCGCCCGAGCTGGCGCGCCTGGGGGCCGACATCCACGTCCACGCGGGCGAGGCGGTGGTGAAGGGGGTCGAGGTGCTGCACGGCGCGCCCGTGATGGCGACCGACCTGCGCGCATCCGTCAGTCTGGTCATCGCGGGCCTTGTCGCCCAGGGTGAAACGACGGTCGGCCGGGTCTATCATCTGGATCGCGGTTTCGAGCGTTTGGAAGAAAAGCTGGGCGCGTGCGGCGCGAACATCCGACGGATCACAGGCGATACGCATGAACACTGAGGTCAAGGGCGCGGCGGAGGAAACGGCGATCAAGTCGCCGATGGAGCCCCTGCGTCTGCTGGCCGAGGACGCCGACGACCTGAGCATCATCTCGGTGGCGCTGCAGGACGCGATCATGCGTCCCAAGGACATCGTCTGGGAGCGCAACGCGCGGCTGCTGACCGTGGCGCTGAGCCGGTTCTGCTGGGAATGCGGCGGGACGCGGGTGATGGCGGCCATGCAGTTCGGCGACGTGATCGCGGTGAAGAGCCGCCGCCTGCCGCGCGGGCCGGAGATCGCGCTGGAGCTGCTGGCCATGGAGTTCGAGCCGGGCGACGCGCCGGGCGGACGCATCATCATGATGTTCGCCGGGGGCGGGGACCTGCGGGTTGAGGTGGAATGCCTGGACGCCGTGCTGACCGACCTGTCGGAACGCTGGCCCGCCCGGATCGCCCCGACCCACCTGGAAGGCTCCATCGAGGCGGCGCTGGCGGAGGCGGGCGCCTCGTGAGCGAGCACCGGCTGGTCTCCATCGAACTGGATGCGGCCTCCCTGCCGGCGGCCTCGGCCGAGATCGAGCACGAACGCCGCGTCGCCGTGTTCGACCTGGTCGAGAAGAACAGTTTCGAGCCCGCGGGGGCGGCGACGGGACCCTATTCGCTGAAGCTGTCGTCGCAGGACGGCCGGCTGGTGTTCGACATCGCCGGGCCGCAGTTCGCCAAGGCCCACGGCCTGTCGATGTCCCCGCTGACCAAGGTGATCAAGGACTACATCGACATCTGCGACAGCTACTATGAAGTGCTGCGCGGGACCGACGTGGGCAAGATCGAGGCGATCGACATGGGTCGCCGGGGTCTGCACAACGAAGGCGCCGAACTGCTTAAGGCCAGGCTGGACGGCAAGATCACGGTGGACCACGAAACGGCCCGGCGATTGTTCACGCTGGTGACGGCGCTTTACCGGCGCTGAAGACGGGTCCTCTCCGTTGCGGAGCAATGGGGAGGAGAACTCGACTAGCTCGCCTTTTTCGGGCATATGCCCGCTCCTTCGACGCGCGCTCCGCCCGGCGCGCGGCGTCTACTCGTATCCACCGGGCGTGAGAGGCCGCATGGCTAAGGAAGAACTGCTCGAGTTTCCCGGCGTCGTCAGCGAACTGCTGCCGAACGCGACGTTCCGCGTGACGCTCGAGAACGACCACGAAATCATCGCCCACACCGCGGGCAAGATGCGCAAGAACCGCATCCGCGTGCTGGCCGGCGACAAGGTCCTGGTTGAGATGACGCCCTACGACCTGACCAAGGGCCGCATCACCTATCGCTTCAAGTAAGGGCGGGCTCACATGAGCCTTCGCCCCGAATTGGTGCTGGCCTCGGCCAGCCCGCGCCGCGTGGAGCTGCTGGCGCTGGTCGGGATCAAGCCCGACCGAATCGAACCCGCCGACATCGACGAGACCCCGCTGAAAGGCGAGACGCCGCCGCGTCTGGCCGCGCGCCTGGCCATCGGCAAGGCGCAGGTCGTGGCCGCGCGCGCGCCGGACGCCGTGGTGCTGGCCGCCGACACCGTGGTGTCCGTGGGCCGCCGCTTCCTGGAGAAGGCCGCCGACGAGGCGGAGTGCGTGCGCTTCCTGAAGCTGCTCTCGGGGCGCGGCCACCGCGTCTATACGGGCGTGGCCGTGGCGGCGGGCGGCAAGCTGACCCATCGGGTGGTCGAGACCCGGGTGACCTTCAAGGTCCTGTCCGACGCCGAGATCGCCGCCTACGTCGCCTCGGGCGAATGGAAGGGCAAGGCCGGGGGCTACGGCATCCAGGGCCGGGCCGGGGCCTTCGTGACCCGGCTGGTCGGCAGCTATCCGGCCGTGATGGGCCTGCCGCTGCATGAAAGCGTGAACCTGCTGGCCGGCGCGGGCGTCAGGCCGTGACGCTGGAGGTCTTCCTCGACGACACGCCCGGCGAGCTGAGGGCGGTGGTCGAACGGGACGGCCGGGCCGAACACATACTTATAGAAAGAGCCGATACGCCGCCGCAGACCCGGCTGGGCGCGCGCTCGGTCGCGCGGGTGAGGCAATCCGCCCCCGGGCTGAAGGGCGCCTTCATCGACCTGGGCGGGGGGCTTGAGGCCTTCATGCCGTTGAAGGGCGGAATCTCCGCCCCGGTGGGGGCCAAGGTCGAGGTCGAGATCTCGGCGGAACGGCGCGAGGCCAAGGCGCCGGTGGCGCGCCGGCGGGGCGCGGGGGAGGGGGAGCCTCGCCTCCTGGCCGCCGCGCCGACACTGATTGAAACGCTGGCGCGGATCGCGCCGGGGGCGGAGCCGATCACGGGCCGGGCGGCGATCGAGGCCGGATGGGCGGCGGTCGAGCAGGCCCAGGGGCCGGCGGCCGTGCCGGGCGGCCAGGTCCACGTCGAGCGCACGCGCGCCATGATCACCGTCGATATCGACCTGAACGCCCACGACATGGGCCGGGCGCACTCGCGCGACGAGACGAATCGTCTGGCCCTGAAGGCGGCGGCGCGGCTGATCCGGCTGAATCGCTGGGGCGGACTGGTGGCGGTCGACCTGATCGGGACCCAGCACGACGGCAAGGCGATCCTGGCGGCGGCCCAAGCGGCGTTCGGCGACGATCCGTCGATCGTCTACGGGCCGGTGAACCGGTTCGGGGTGTTGATGCTGTCGCTGCCGTGGGGGCGGACGCCGCTGGAAGAGGTGCTGTACGCCGAGCCTCGCCTGCGGCTGCCGCGGCCCGAACAGGCGGCGCAGGAGGCGGTCCGGCGGCTGCGGGCCGCGCTGCTGGAGGACACCACACGGGCGCGGGTGACCCTGACCTGCGCCACGGGAATCGCGGCGCTGGCCGCGCCGCTGGTGGCGCAGCTGGGGCCGCGCGCCCATCTGAAGACCGACGACAGCCTGAAGCCAGGCGATTCCAACATCGAGGCCGAGTGATCATGGCGACCTGCGCCATCTGCCGCCGCGCGCCGGCGGACCCGAAGTACAAACCCTTCTGCTCCAAGCGCTGCGCCGACGTGGATCTGCAACGCTGGTTCACCGGCGGCTACGCCATACCGGTGCGAGAGGACGAGCCCACGGACGAGGGCGGGAACCGTGGTTCGCAAGAAGACTGACAGAGGTGCTTGCCTCCCGAAAGCGGCTCGCTTATAGACCCCGCTCCCTCGCTTCAAAGCGTGCGCCCGGGTAGCTCAGTTGGTAGAGCAGTGGATTGAAAATCCACGTGTCGGTGGTTCGAATCCGCCCCCGGGCACCATCTTCTCGGAAGTATGGCGCCATCTCCTCGGGAGATGCCTTCTCCTCTCAGACAATCTGTCAGGCCATATTCGCCGGAGCGCCTCAGCTTCCGCGGCGAAGACCGCTGTTCGGTATGATCCCGTATGCGGAATTTCCCTTATAAGAGGTGGGAACGACCCCGTTAAGACAGGTTAACGGGTGTGGATTTACGGGCGCGTTAGCCGGTTTGGAATGAATTGCTCAATCGGGGTTCATTTTTCCAAAATGATGCTCCGTACGCCCTCGCAAAGGGTCGGACTTTCTGCCCAACCATCACGAAATTGACGCTTTCAACCTGAAACTTCCGTGATGAGCGTGCGTGCTCTCCCCCGAGGGGAAAAGCGCCGTTGCGCACTTGACGCTCTGGTATGCGTTCGCCAAAGGAGCTTGACCGCTTTCCTTTGCGAGCGGCCGGGAGGGGTTGGGAAAACGGTTTCCCAAGGCCTGTCGACACCGCCCCGGAAGCCTTAGGCAACCGGAAGCGTTCAGGAGGCGTTCCGCAGATCAGGGTTCAGTGAATCCCGACGCTGCGGGCGAGATTTTCATCGGGAACCGGCCGCCAGATTGGCCTGTTCCCTGGGTTCCACGAGTCAGACACCAAAGCAGGAACTGGCGAACTATGCTCGATTTCAAAAAGACCAACATTCTTCTGGCCATGGCCGGCGCTGCCGTCCTGATGGCTGGTTCGCCGGTCCTCGCGCAGGAAGCCGCTCCGGCCGCTCCCGCCGCCGCGACGGCCACCCCGGCTGACGCCGCCGCCGCCACTCCGGCGCCGGCTGCTGAAGCTGCTCCGGCCGCGGCCGAAGAAGCTGCTCCCGCTGCCGAAGGCGGCGCTCACAAGCTGACCATCGCGACCATGTTCATGGACGCCGGTCTGATCGTTAAGGTCGTCATGATCGGCCTGGTCCTGGCCTCGATCTTCTCGTGGACCCTGCTGCTCATCAAACTGTTCGAGTTCGGCGCCCTGAACCGCGCCACCGACCGCTTCCTGGAAACCTTCCGCTCGGCCCGCACCATCGCGGACATGCGCAAGGTCGCCACTTCGGACGAGTTCGAAGGCAACCCGCTGGCCGACATGGCCGCCGCGGCCACCGACGAAATCGAACTGTCGCGTCAGGCCGGCCTCTCGGTCACTGGCGAACACTCCGACTCGGCCCTGCTGCGCGCGCAGCAAGCCGTCTCGGCGGTTCAGTCGGGTCTGGCCAAGCGCCTCTCGGGCGGCCAACAGTTCCTGGCCTCGGTCGGTTCGACCGGTCCGTTCATCGGTCTGTTCGGCACCGTGTACGGCATCATGAACTCGTTCATCGGCATCGCGAACACCAACACGACCAACCTGGCCGTCGTCGCCCCCGGCATCGCCGAGGCGCTGCTGGCCACGGGTATCGGTCTGTTCGCCGCTATCCCGGCGGTTATCTTCTACAACTACTTCAACACCCGCATCGCGGCGTACGGCACCCGTTCGGACGGCTTCAACGCCGAGCTGATCAACGCCATCTCGCGTAACCTCGACAAGGGGGCGTAACCCGGATGGCCGCCAAACTTTCAGGCGGCGGCGGTGGCAAGTGGGCCATTGAGCAGAACTCTGACATCAACGTTACGCCTTTCGTTGATATCATGCTGGTTCTGCTCATCATCTTCATGGTGGCGGCTCCGCTCGCCACTGTGTCGGTGGAGGTGAAGCTGCCGACTGCGGTCGCCAAACCCGCGCAGAATCCGCCCAAGCCGTTCTACGTCTCCATCCAGGACAACGGCCGCGCGTACATCGGTGACAATGAGGTGGAGATCACCTCGGTCGGCGCCGAACTGGGCAAGCTGATCGGCAACAAGCCGCCGTCGGATGAGCGTATCTTCATCCGTGCGGACCAGCAGACCCGATACGGCGACTTCATGCAGGTCATGAACTCCCTCCAGGATCACGGGTTCTATTCCGTGGCTCTGGTCGGTGAAGACCAGTCGACGCAGTAGGGAACGGTGATCTCATGACAGATGTTGAATATCACCGCAGTCGCTACGACCCGCCGCGCAAGAAGGGCTTCCTCGGGGTTCCCCCGGGCGTGCTCCTCGTCAGCGTGCTGTTCGTTCTGGCCCTGTTCGGCCTGCTCGCCATCTACCTGATCAACATGCAGTTCACGCTGCGCGAGGTCCGGTACACGGATGACACCGTTGACGTCGAGCTGATCGAACCGATCCCCGAGCCGCCCCCTCCGCCGCCGCCTCCGCCGCCGCCGACCGATACGCCTCCGCCGCCCAAGCTGCAGGTGCGTGTCCCGGCGATCGTGCCAAACGTGACGCCGGTCGAGCCGGTCCGCATCGAGCCGGTCAAGAAGGAAGACCGGATCGAGAACACCGCACCGCCGGTGATCACCCCGGATCCTCCGCGCCCGGCTCCGGTGCCGGCTCCGGCTCGTCCGTCGCTGATCACTCAGCCGAGCTGGGCCCGTCAGGTCCCGCCGGAGTTCCCGGAACGGGCGTCCGCCCGCGGGATCGAGTCGGGACGGGTGACCCTTCAGTGCACCGTTCAACCGAACGGCAGCCTGTCGAACTGTTCCGTGGTGTCCGAGGACCCCGCGGGCGCCGGCTTCGGCCAGGCCGCTCTGGCTGCGGCTCGCCGGTCGCGGGTTTCGCCCCGCACCGTCGACGGCGCCGCCGAAGGCGCCACCGTTCGCTGGACGACGCGCTTCGTTCCGCCCACGGACTGAGGCAACTGAAACGACTACGGAACGCCCCGGAGGAAACTCCGGGGCGTTTTCGTTTGCGCGACGCGCCGTCCGCCGAGGCTTGCGCGCGCGCGTTTCGCCGGTGATGACTTTCATCCCGGCCAAGCTTTCGCGGAGACCCCCGATGAACCGTTTCCTCCTCGCCGCCCTGATGACCGCCGGCGCGACGCTGTCGGCCTGCGCCTACAACGACACCCTGGGGCGCAACCAGTTCCTGATCGTGGACGACGCGGCCCTGACGCAGCAGGCGGACGCCGCCTGGGCCCAGGCGCTGCGCACGCAGAGAATCTCGAACGACGCGGCCGCCCTGAACCGCATCCGCAATGTCGGCGGGCGAATCGTGGACGCCGCCGGCCTGTCGGACCGGCGCTGGGACTATGCGGTCTTCGTCAGCGATGCGCCGAACGCCTTCGTCCTGCCGTCAGGCAAGATCGGGGTGACCACCAGCCTGCTGGCCCTGGTGCGCAACGACGACCAGTTGGCCGCCGTGCTGGGCCACGAGGTCGGCCACGTCGTCGCCCGCCACGCGGCCGAGCGCTATTCGACCAGCGCCGCGACGGGGCTGGTGCTGAGCGGCGTGCAGGGCGTGGCCGGGGACTATGGCCAGGCGGCGGGCGCGATCGGCGGACTGGGGGCCCAGCTGGGCGTGCTGCTGCCCTTCTCGCGCCGGGACGAACTGGAGGCCGACCGTCTGGGCGTCGACTACATGCAGCGCGCCGGCTATCGCCCGGCGGAGTCCATCGCCCTGTGGCGGCTGATGCAGGCCCAGCGGCAGGGGGCGACGCCCGAGTTCGCCTCGACCCACCCCTCGGACACGACGCGGATCAGCGCGCTGGAGGGCTACATCAACAGCCGCGGCTGGAACTGAAGGGGCGGCGCCTGGAAAGTGACTAGTGATTAGTGATTAGTGGATCGCCGGGCCAGAGGCCGTTGCGGACCGATTGTCGTCCGGGCCACTCACTGATCACTAGCCACTAACCCCTTCGTACGGCCCAATTGGTCCTTGATCGCTCCGACCGACGCGGCTAAAGACGCCGCTCGCGCGGATACGTGCAGCCTTAGCTCAGTTGGTTAGAGCGCCGGTTTGTGGAGCCGGAGGTCCTCAGTTCAAACCTGAGAGGCTGTACCATCGCCCTTCCACGCTTCCCCTGACAGTCAGGTCGTCTGCCGCGCCGTTTGTGCGTGGGAAGTGGCTAGTGGTTAGTGATTAGTGGCTCGATGCCGCTGACATAGGCGCAGAGGCGGCAGACGCGAATGCCTGAGACAGCCACCCACTAATCACTAACCACTACTCACTTGCTGGGCTCCGTTCCCGACCGGTTATGCTCGCCCCCATGAGCAGCACAAACCCAATCTGGGATCCCCAGCAGTACAGTCGTTTCGAGGCCGAGCGGGATCGCGCGGCGCTGGACCTGCTGCTGCGCCTGCCGAGCGATCTGGAGCCGCGGCGCGTCGTTGACCTTGGCTGTGGGACCGGCCAGCACGCGGCCCTGCTGAAACGCCGCCATCCGGGGGCGACGGTTGTCGGTCTGGATTCGAGCGCGGCCATGCTGGAGCAGGCCCGAGCGCTGGGCGCGGATGTGGATTGGGTGCAGGCCGATCTGGCGACCTGGGACCCCGATGGACCGGTGGACCTGATCTTCGCCAACGCATCGCTTCAATGGCTGCCCGACCATGAGGGGCTGCTGCGGCGGCTGACCGGCCTGCTGGCGCCCGGCGGGGCGATCGCGGTGCAGATGCCGCTGGCCTGGGACACGCTGCACTACCGGACCATGCGCGCCGTCGTCGCCGACGGGCCGTGGTCGGACCGGCTGTCGGACCGGGAGACGATCCAGGCCCTGCTGAGCCCGGAGGCCTATTACGGCGTGCTGGCCGAGGCCTGCGAGGCGGTGGACGTCTGGTCCACCAATTACCTGCACGCCCTGACCGGGCCGAACGCCGTGCTGGAATGGATGAAGGGTACCGCGCTGCGGCCGCATCTGACGGCGCTCAAGGACGATCCGGCTATGCGGGACGCTTATCTTTCCGCGCTGGGCGATGCCCTTTCCGTGGCGTTTCCGCGTCGTCCGGACGGGGTGACGCTTCTGCCGTTCCCGCGTCTGTTCCTGGTGGCGCGTCGGCGACGCGACGGCGGCGGCGCAGGCCGGTGACCGGGCCGTCCAGCTTCTCCAGCTCGACCGTCATGGCGCGGTAGCCGGCGTCCACGGCGGGGGCGAAAGCCTTCCAGTCGCGGATGTCGACGCCGTCCGGCGTGGGCTGGACCAGGATGTCGACGATGGCGCGCGAGCGCTCGATCTCGAGGTCCGTGGTCAGGGTGGCCGAGCGCATCATGATCGAGACGATGGGCGGGCCGCGGCGCCAGGCGCCGGTGGCCAGCAGCCGCCAGATCGAGGGCGGATGTTCGATCAGGGCCGGGTCGACGCCGCGCGCCTGCGACATGTCGATGCCGATGACCGGGCCGGAGTTCATCTGGCGCATGACCTCGGCGGGCAGATTGCTGAGCACCGCGCCGTCGACCAGCACCTGGCCGTCTATGACGATGGGCGGCAGCAGGCCCGGGATGGCGATGGAGGCGCGCATGGCGCGGCGCATCAGGCCCCGGCGGTGCACCTCGATCCGGCCCGAGGTCAGATTGGTCGAGACGGCGAAGAAGGGCCGGGCCAGGTCGGCCATGTCGGTGTCGCCGTAGGCGGCCTGGAGCAGGCCATCGACCTTCTTGGCGCGGGTCATGGCCAGCATGGGGAAGGTGATGTCGCTGAGCGGGTCGCTGTCCACGAACGAACGGCGGATGCGCTCCTCCAACTCCTCCAGAGACCAGCCCATGGCCGGGCCGGCGGCGATCACTGCGCCCATGGAGCTGCCGCCGACGAAGTCGACGGGGACGCCCGCGTCGCGCAGGGCCCGCAGCGCGCCGATGTGGGAGTAGGCGCGGGCCCCGCCGCCGGACATGACCACGCCGACGCCCATGCCGGTGATGACCCGGGCGATGCGGTCGGCGTCGGCCTGATCGCCCTCGACCGCCTGAAACCAGCGGCCCGGCTGGACCGCGTCGATCCAGACCGCGGTGTTGGCCGGACGGGCCATGCGCGGATCTCGCAACAGGATCAGGTCAGTGCGGCGCTGGGCGTCCAGCACTCCGGCGTGGGGCAGGGGGCGGTTTGGCGGGGCCAGCAGGCACTGGCCGACGACGAAGACGCGGTCGACCTGACGGGCGCACAGGGCGGCCCAGGCGGGCTCATCCGCCTCGGCGACATAGAGGACGAAGTCGTGGGCGTCCTCGACCCGGCTGAACCATTCGGTGGCCGAGGAGAGGGCGGAATGGTCAATGACCTGACAGGTGAAGCCCGAGGCCTCGATGGCGGCGGCGACGCGCTCGACGAAGGCGCGGATGGGCCGGGGGCGGGCCGAGATGAAGCCGAAGACGCTGGGCTCGCCGCCCCCGGAGCGGCGGTCGCGGGCGCGCTGGATCATCAGGCGCGACAGCTCGACCATGAGATCGGGCTCGGTGCGGGCGGCCTCGAAGAAGGCGTCGCGGGGCAGGGCCAGGATCTCTGAATCGCGCAAAGCGACGACGTCAGCGGTGTGCGGACTGCCCGCCAGCATGGCCATCTCGCCCGCGGGCTCGCCGGGCCGGATGACGCCGACGAACTGGGGCGGCTGGTCGTTGGCCTCGCGGCGGAAGACGCCCAGACGGCCGGCGCGCAGCAGGTAGAGGGTGTCGGACGGATCGTCCTCGGCGAACAGGGTCTCGCCCCCGGTCAGGGCGAACCAGCTGGCCGGGGTGTTTCGGCCGCTCTCGAAGATGCGGTGCAGGGCGTCTTCCAGACGATCAGAGCGGGCGGGGGGCATGGCGGCCGGGGTCCAGGGTTCGGGGTCTAGGATCGGAGCAAGGAACGGGGGACGACACGAGCTGGGAGGATCGCCAGATATGGTTACCGAAACCCCTAAACCCTAGTCCGTAGGACCCGAACTCTACCAGGCGCCGAGTTCCCGCAGTTCCCGCGCCAGATCGTCCGGCAGGTCCGTCGCGTCGGCGCGGGTCAGGTCGGCCGGGGCGTCCTTGCCGTCCAGATAGCGCCAGCCCTGGAAGGGACGGCGGGCCAGGGGCGCGGTGCGGATGACGCGGGCGTCGATGCGGATTTCGCATCGGCTGGCGGGGCCTTCGCCGATGGTGGAGACGTCGAGGATGGGCTGGCGGCACAGGACCGAGCCCTTGATGACCCAGTACAGTGAGCCGCCGTCCTCCAGCTCGGCCGCCCGCTTGGGCGTCATGCGGGTGTGGACGACGCGCCAGTCGCTCAGGGCGGCGTTGCGTTCGAGGGTCTCGACATCGGAGACGCCGACGCACAGTTTGATCATGTGGAGAGGCATAGGGCTGGATATGGCGCAGGGGGTAGGGCGGCGCCAGCGGTGGATGCCAAGCCCACCACTCTGCACCCATCACGCGACATCGCCGCCCGCGAGGCGTACTATCACTCTATGTATGGACTGATCGGCAAGATGACGGCGGTCGCGGGTCAACGTGAGGCGCTGACGGTGATCCTGCTGGACGGCGTGGCGGGCATGCCCGGCTGCCTCAGCTATATCGTCGCCCATGACCCCGCCGACGCGGACGCCATCTGGGTGACCGAGGTCTGGACCGACGAGGCCGCGCATCGGGCCTCGCTGCAGATTCCCGAGGTCAAGGCGGCGATCCGCAAGGGGATGCCGTTGATCGCGACCTTCGGCGACGCGCAGGTCACGACGCCGGTGGGCGGGGTGGGGCTGGGCGGCGTCTAGGTCAGGCCTCGGCGGCTTTCACCACCGCCAGGACCACGCCCTCGCCGACCTGTTCGCCGACGGCGACGGAAACGCTTTCGACCACGCCGTCGAACGGGGCGACCAGGGCGTGTTCCATCTTCATGGCCTCGAGCACCACGATGGGCGCGCCCTTGGCGACCGTGTCTCCCGCGGCGGCCGGGGCGGCGACGATCTTGCCGGGCATGGGCGCGCGCAGGGAGCCGTCGGACGCGGGGCCAGAGGCGGAACCGGTCAATCGCGGCAGGAATTCGAAGGCGTCGCCGTCTTCAAAGACGACGATACGGCCGTCCCCCGTGTTCGCCCCGGAGACCTGTGCGCCGTCGATGAAGACATGGTCCGGCGTTCCGATCACCTGGAAGTCCTCGTCTCCGAACTCGACGTCAAAGCCCGAGTGACGCGGAGCGTCTATGTCGTGGATGCCCCACAGGTCCGCCCGAACGCTTTCGCCGTCGCGGTAAAGCACGACCGGCGTCCGGGATTCTCCGTTCATTCGGAAGGCGAACAGGCCGTCGGTCCAGGGTGACAGTTCATTGCTCCGCAACGCCTCGTCGGCGCGCAGGCCGACGATGGCCAGGGCGGCGGCGGCGGTCCGGGAGGACGGGGAGGTGGGGACGAGAGCGGCTTCCTCCGCCGCAATGAACCCTGTGTCGACGTCACCGTTGATGAAACGGGGATGCTCAAGGCAGCGGACGAGGAAGCCGGCGTTGGTCTTGACCGGCCAGACCTCGACCTCGGCGCAGGCGTCAGCCAGCGCGGCGGCCGCTTCCTCGCGGGTGTCCTCGTGCACGATCAGCTTGGCGATCATGGGATCGTAGAACTGGCTGACCTCGCCGCCCTGCATCACGCCGGTGTCGACGCGGATGTCCTCGGGCATGACGAAGTGGTCCAGCCGGCCGATGCTCGGCAGGAAGCCGTGGGCCGGGTCCTCGGCGTAGAGGCGGGCCTCCATGGCCCAGCCATTCATCGGGATATCAGCCTGCTTGAGCGGGATCGGCTCGCCGGCGGCGACGCGGAACTGCCATTCGACCAGGTCGACGCCGGTGATGCTTTCGGTGACCGGGTGCTCGACCTGCAGCCGGGTGTTCATCTCCATGAACCAGATGCGGTCGGCCTTGAGGCCGTTCGAGGCGTCGGCGATGAATTCGATGGTGCCGGCGCCCTGGTAGTTCACGGCCCTGGCGGCGCGGACGGCGGCGTCGGTGACGGCCTTGCGGGTGGCCGCGTCCATGCCGGGGGCCGGGGCCTCCTCGATCACCTTCTGGTGGCGACGCTGCAGCGAGCAGTCGCGCTCATGCAGGTGGACGACCTCGCCATGGCTGTCGCCGAAGATCTGCACCTCGATGTGGCGCGGTCGGGTGATGTAGCTTTCGATCAGGACGCGCGGATCGCCGAAGGAGGACTGGCCCTCGCGGCGGGCGGAGGCCAGGCCCTCGGCGAAGTCTTCGGCCCGGTCGACCTTCTTCATGCCCTTGCCGCCGCCGCCGGCGACGGCCTTGATCAGGACGGGGAAGCCGATCTTGTTCGCCTCGGCGGTGAGGGTTTCATCCGACTGATCGTCGCCCTGGTAGCCCGGGGTGACGGGCACGCCCGCCTCGATCATCAGCTTTTTGGCCGCGTCCTTCAGGCCCATGGCGCGGATCGACGACGGCTGCGGGCCGATCCAGACGATGCCGGCGGCCATGACGGCCTCGGCGAAGTCGGCGTTCTCGGACAGGAAGCCGTAGCCGGGGTGGATGGCCTCGGCGCCGGTTTCCTTCGCGGCGGCCAGGACCTTGTCGGCGACCAGATAGGACTCCCGCGCGGCGGCGGGGCCGATCAGCACAGCCTCGTCGGCCTCGCGCACGTGCAGGGCGTTCGCGTCGGCTTCGGAGTAGACGGCGATCGTGCGGATTCCCATCCGCTTGGCGGTGCGGAAGACGCGGCAGGCGATCTCGCCACGATTGGCGACCAGGACGGATTTGAACATGAGGCCGTTCTAGAGCGGTGCGTCGCGAGTGGCGAGGGCTAGTGCCCCGCCATCTCGTTGAAGCCGAGGTAGAGCCACAGGATGGCCAGGATGGCGAAGGTCACCGTGGTCAGGTTCCACAGCACGAACATGCGGACCAGGGTGCCGATGGTGCTGCGCTGGTAGGCGCCCTTCATGTGGATGAAGAGGTGCACCGGGGAGAGCAGCAGCAGCCACCAGGCCCAGGGCGTCAGGATGCCCAGCCCCATGATCACGATCAGCAGCAGCAGCTGGAACGACAGCGAGTGCATCGAGAAGATGACGTGGTCGAAGACATAGAAGCGGCGGTTGAAGGCGAACAGAACGGTCAGCATCAGGGCCGAGACGGGCAGGGCCAGAATGGCGACGCGGTGGGCCCAGATCTCCAGGATCAGGGCGAAGCGCGCCGGGTCCTGACGCACCTGCTCCATGCGCGAGTTGAACCAGTGATCCAGGTCGCGGATTTTCTCGGCGTCGGCGGTGTCGGCCATCTTCGGCGCTGCGTCGGCGCTCGCCTTGGTCTGGGCCGAGACGTCCTCGGCCAGATTGCGGCCGAAGGCGGCCCAATCCCCGCGCGCGGCGGCGATCTGAGTGCGCTTCTCGACTTCGCTCAGGTCCGGATCGGCCATGACCTCGGCTTCATAAGCTTTGGCGGCCTCGCTGCCGGGCGTGATGTTTCGGTGGTTCGTGTCGTCGCCGTCCGCTGTGGCGGCGCCGTGGGTCTCGGTCGAAGCCGCCTCGGCGCCGTGGCCTTCGGCGGCTTCGTGTTTGTCCGCGCCGGCCTTCATGGCGGCGTGGCCGACGAAGAAGGCGACCAGCAGGATGACCAGGAACATGCGGAAGGGCGCGACCTGGGAGGCGCGCTTGCCCTCCAGATACTCGCGGGTCAGCTTGCCGGGACGGCGCAGCAGGTCGGGCAGGGTGGAGAACAGCCGGCCGTCCAGGTGCAGCAGGCTCTCGACCGCCTCGACGGTCAGTTTCCAGATCGACTTGTGGAAGTCCT
>NZ_JAHFPF010000037.1 GCF_023259385.1 Brevundimonas sp.
GAACATCGGCGGCCTGTCGCTGGCCAACCTGCGCTCGCTGGGTTCGACCCGCACCCTGACCCTGGTTGACGGCCGTCGCCACGTCTCGTCCTCGTCCGGCACCCTGGCCGTCGACGTCGACTCGATCCCGCGTCTGCTGATCGAGAACATCGAAATCGTCACCGGCGGCGCCTCGTCGGTCTACGGCGCTGACGCCGTCGCCGGCGTGCTGAACTTCGTCCTGCGCAAGGACTTCGAAGGTCTGGAAATCGACGCCCGCTACCGTCAGATCAACCAAGACGGCCAAGCCAACATCGATATCGCGGCCCTGCTGGGTCACAACTTCCTCGACGACCGTCTGAACGTCTATCTGTTCGCCGAGCACGAAGACATCGACCGGATCCGCCCGGCCGACATGGACTGGCTGCGCGACGCCTCGCTGCTGGTCGGCAACGACCTCGACCCGACCGCCGCGCCGTACGACAACCAGATGGACTCGCTGCTGTTCAGCGGCCTGCGCACCCTGTCGCGCATGCCCTGGGGCGTCACCGTCCTGGCCAACTCGCAACGTCCGAGCGCGACCAGCGACCCCGACGTTCCGTTCGGCGTCTGCGGCGATCGCGCCGGTTTCGCTGACGGCCTGGGCAACCTGAACTTCGTCGCCCCCAGCAGCAACTGCTTCAACCTGGAGCCGGGCAAGACCTATCTGTACGACGGCACGACCCCGCGTCTGGCCAACTTCGGCGTCCGCGTCAGCCAGACCGGCCTGAACCGCACGCTGAACATCGGCGGCGACGGCATCAACCCGAACACCGAGTTCGGGGGCGACACCGCCACGCCGCGTTCGGTTTCGAGCCGCTTCCAGACCGGCCTGAACTTCCGTCTGTCGGACAGCATCAACCTGTATGCTGAAGCCAAGTACACGACCGAAGAAACCGACATCATCACCCAGCCGGTGTTCGGCGACGTCATCATCCGTGACGGCGTTGAAGTCGTGACCCGCGCCAGCGCGGCTCCGGGCGCTGCTCAGACCTTCCGCATCGTCGGCGCCAACGAAGTTCAGCCGATCTTCAACAACCAGACGTTCATCACCCGTCTGGACAACGCCTTCCTGCCGGCCAGCCTGCGGACGCTGATCTCCAACAACCGCTACCAGCAGTACGCCGCCGGCACCGCTGGCAACCCGGGCGCTCCGACGAACCCGACGGGTTCGGCTGACGGCCTGACGCCGGGCGCCTTCGCCCGTCACCGCTTCTTCTCGAACGACCGGAAGCAGTTCAACACCCGCGACGTGCAGCGTTACGTCGTCGGCGGCAACGGCGACCTGGGCGACTTCGGCTTCATCCGCGACCTGGCGTGGGACCTGTCCTACACCTACGGCAAGATGGAGAACGAGAACCGCGAAGAAGGCGTCGACATCCTGCGCTTCGGCCTGGCGCAAGACGCCGTGGTCGACACGACCGGCGCCCTGGGCACCGTCGGCGCCATCGTCTGCCGGGCGCGCCTGCTGGACCGTCAGGGCCAGTTCGTCGCCGACTACCGTCCGAGCTCGCAGAACCTCACCACGCTGGCCTACGACAAGAGCCTGCGCGCGACCGATCCGTCGGCCATCGACAACTGTAAGCCGCTGAACGTGTTCGGCCCGGGCAACCAGTCGCAGGAAGCCCTGGACTATGTCTACGCCGACCTGACCGTCCGCGAAGAGAACGAACAGCACAACGCGATCTTCTCGCTGGCTGGCCGTCTGTGGGACGTGCTGGGCGCGGGTGAGATGGGCGTCGCCATCGGCGGCGAGTATCGCAAGGAAATCGCTTCGGGCATCGGTCGTGACGCCGACACCCGCGGTCGCTGGCTCTTCCTGAACACCGGCGCCGACATGCCGGAAGCCTCCTACGAGTCCAAGGAAGCCTTCGCCGAAATCTCCCTGCCGCTGATCCGTGATCACTGGCTGGGCGAGTACGCCGAACTGTCGGCCTCGTACCGCTACGCCGACTACGATCTGTACGGCAACGCGGACGTCTACGGCGTGAACCTGGTCTACCGTCCGATCCCGGACATCACCTTCAAGACCAGCTACAACACCTCGTTCCGCGCTCCGACGCTGTTCGAAGGCTTCCGCGGCACCGCGCAAACCTTCGCCAACGGCTTCACGGACTCCTGCGACGCCCGGGTCATCTCGCAACTCAGCGACCCGAACCTGCGTAGCCGCCGGATCCAGAACTGTACCGCTCTGGCGGCGCAGCGCGGCGTCACGGGCCTGACCTTCGACTACACCGACACCAACGACGCCGACGGCACCGTCCGTTACACCCCGATCGACAACGGCCAGTACGGCGCGGGTTCGATCGCCGGTGTGAACGCCGGTAACCGCAACCTGAAGCCGGAAACCTCGGACAGCTTCACCTTCACGGTGGGCCTCCAGCCGCGGTTCATCCCGAACTTCTCGCTGGTCCTCGACTACTACGAGATCCAGATCGACGACGTGATCGCCTCGGTTTCGGCCCAGACCGCCGCCAACCTCTGCGTCAACGGCCCGGACAACGGCCAGCCCGCTGGCCCGACGCCGACGCTGAACCAACAGTTCTGCGACAGCATCACGCGTAGCGGCACGAGCTTCCTGGTCACCACCTTCGTCCAGCAGTCGTACAACTACGCCAAGCGCACCACCCGCGGCCTGGACTTCACCGCCCGTTACAGCTTCGACTCGCAAGAGCTGTTCGGCCGCAACTTCGGCACGTTCAACTACTCCCTGCGCGGGTCGTGGCTGATCGAGCAGAAGAACTTCAACAACATCGCTAACCCGAACGACTTCACGGAATCGGCGAGCACGGTCTTCTTCCCGCGCGTTCGTCTGACCTCGCAACTGGCGTGGGCTCCGACCGACGCCCTGACCGTGACCTGGGGTGTCGACTGGCAGTCCTCGCAGAACATCTCGTTCCTGCGTGACTTCGTTCGCAACCCGGACGCTTCGGACGTGAACTACATCGAGACCGGCAACTTCGCCCGTCACGACCTGAACGTTCGCTTCAACGTTCGCGACGACCTGACCCTGTCGGCCGGCGTGACCAACATCTTCGACGCCGAGCAGCCCGCGTGGCTGAACGGGGGCGCGCTGGTCAGCTCGTTCGACCCCTACGGTCGCCGCTTCAACATCGGCCTGAACTACCGTCCCTGGTAAGTCCGGTCTGATCTGAAACGGAAAGGGCGGCTCGAAAGAGCCGCCCTTTTTCGTTGCGCCGATACGAAGGCCCGACCGGCGTCATCCACCGCCGAAGGGGCGTTTTCTGTTGTGAAGGTTAATGAAACTCGTGGCTGGAGCTCCGACTCAGCCTATCCGGTAACACTCCCTTAAGCAGTTCGGGCGCTTCCTTAACGCGCTCATAACCAATGCGATTCGGCGGGGTTCTCGCATTGGGACTGCAAGGGCAGGGTCGGAATTAGGGTCGGAAAACATGTCTCTCTCGCTGGTGCGTCCGCAAGCTACGGAATTGAAGCCCCGCATCGTCGTGTTCGGCGTCGGCGGCGCCGGCGGCAACGCCGTCAACAACATGATCGACGCCGGTCTCGAGGGCGTTGAGTTCGTGGTGGCCAACACCGACGCGCAGCACCTGTCGTTCGCCAAGACCGACCGCCGCATCCAGCTGGGCGAGACGATCACGCAAGGCCTGGGCGCCGGCGCCCACCCCGAGGTCGGCATGAACGCCGCCGAGGAATCCGCCGAGGAAATCTTCGGGCACCTGGACGGCGCCCACATGGTCTTCATCACCTGCGGCATGGGCGGCGGCACCGGCACCGGCGCGGCCCCCGTCATCGCCAAATGCGCCCGTGACCGCGGCATCCTGACGGTCGGCGTGGTGACCAAGCCCTTCACCTTCGAAGGCCGTCACCGCATGCGCCTGGCCGAGGCCGGCATCGCCGAGCTGCAGCGCTACGTCGACACCCTGATCGTCATCCCGAACCAGAACCTGTTCCGCGTCGCCAACGAGCGCACGACCTTCGCCGACGCGTTCGGCATGGCCGACCAGGTGCTGCACTCGGGCGTCCGCTCGATCACCGACCTGATGATCCTGCCCGGCCTGATCAACCTGGACTTCGCCGACGTGCGCGCCGTCATGTCCGAGATGGGCAAGGCGATGATGGGCACCGGCGAGGCCGAGGGCGACGACCGCGCCCTGATGGCGGCCCAGAACGCCATCGCCAACCCGCTGCTGGACGAAACCTCGCTGAAGGGCGCCAAGGCCGTGCTGGTGAACATCACCGGCGGCATGGACATGACCCTGCTGGAAGTCGACGAGGCCGCCAACGCCATCGCCGGCGAAGTGGACGCGGACGCCAACATCATCTTCGGCGCCGCCTTCGATCCCGCCCTGGACGGCAAGATCCGCGTCTCGGTCGTCGCGACCGGGATGGAAGACCTGGCCGCGGCCAAGGCCCCGCCGTCGACCGGCTCGGTCTTCGAGACCCGCCGTCCGGCCCCCGCCTTCGCGCCGCGCGCGCCGGAGCCGGTTCGCACCGAACGTGCGGCCGAGCCGGTCCGCGCCGAACTGCGCAACCGGGCCGAAGAGGCGCCGATCGTCCCCACCTTTCAGTCCGCTCAGCCGACGTACGGCGCTGTAGCCCAGGCCCCCGAGGCCCGGCCGGAGCCGGTCATCCACGTCGCCGAAGAGCGTACGCTGGAGCCGATCGTCGATCCGTGGGTCGAAGAATATGAGTCCGGCCCGCGTTCGGCCGTCGAAAAGACCCCGCAGGCCCAGGGCGAGCTGTACCTGGACCGCGCCGCCGCCGCGGCGGAGCCCGCGCCGCGTCCGGAACCGGCGTACGACGACTATGACGACCGGGACCACCGCAAGAGCGGCTGGAGCCTGTTCGGCAAGAAGCGCACTCAGCCGCAACCGACCTATCCGGCGGGCGGCAATCGCCAGACGGAAATGCGCCAGACCACTCAAACCCAGCCGACCGTCGAGCCGGAACTGGGACAAGCCGAGGACGATCTCGAGATCCCGTCCTTCCTGCGTCGCCTGGCCAACTAGACCCCCTGCGCATCGCCTGCATCGCCGCCCCGGAGGAGACTCCGGGGCGGTTTTGCATGGGCGAGCGGTCGAGAAAGCCGCTTCGCGCGGCGCCCGATGTACGGGCCCGGCGGGCAAGGAACCGGACGTGATCCTCTTCGCCTTACGGGCGGGGTCCTGTTTCAGGCCGAAACAATCCGAAACCCGACTTTGATTTTCCGCTTGTTCACCATCCTCTAGACCGTGCGTGGGGCGAACTCCGCACGCAGAGGCGGAACGCAAAGATGCAGAGAGTTTGAGTTTGTCGGTCCGCAACGACCATCTCCAGAAGACGACCGTCGCGCCCGCGATCATCGCCGGCGTGGGCGTGCACACGGGCGACCGCGTGCGCCTGGCCGTGCGCCCGGCGCCGGTCGGCACGGGGATCGTCTTCGTGCGCACCGACATCACCGATCGCGACAACCGCATCCCCGTCTCGGGCGAGGCCGTCATCGACGCCCGCCTGAACACCATGATCGAGAACGCCGCCGGCGTGCGGCTGTCGACCATCGAACACCTGATGGCCGCCTTCGCCGCCCTGGGCGTGTCGAACGCCGTGGTCGAGGTGGACGGCCCCGAGCTGCCGATCCTGGACGGTTCGGCGCTGCAGTTCGTCCAGCTGCTGGATCGGGCCGGGTTCCGCCGTCAGCCGGAACCGGTGCGCTATATCGAGATCCTTGAGCCGATCCGGGTTCAGGACGGCGACAAGAGCGCCGCCCTGCTGCCCTGCGACCGCTATGAGATGCGGTTCGAGATCGATTTCGACACCCCGGTCATCGGCAACCAGGTCGTGGACTTCGTGGTCGACGAGCAGACCTTCCGCGACGAGATCATGGCCGCCCGCACCTTCGGCTTCGCCCATGAGGTCGAGGCCCTGCGCAAGGCCGGCCTGGCCCGCGGCGGCTCGCTGGAGAACGCCGTGGTCATCGACGGCGACCAGATCCTGAACCCGGGCGGGCTGCGCATGGAGCGTGAGTTCGTGAAGCACAAGGCGCTGGACGCCATCGGCGACCTGTACGTGCTCGGCGCGCCCCTGCTGGGCCGCTATGAGGGCGTGAAGGCCGGCCACGCGATCAACAACCTGCTGGTCCGCGAACTGCTGGCCAACCCGCAGGCCTGGCGCGAAGTCGTGCGCGTGCCCGAGCTGGCGATGGCGGGCTAGGCCTTCGGACGCTCGCTGGAGTCGCTCTGCGGGTTGAACAGGTTCATCGTGAACCCCCGGAACATCAGGTAGCGCTCCCATACGGATTTCGCGTCGCCCGAAATGCTCTGCTCGATGTTATCGAGGCCCCTCACGATCACGTAGATGCCGCCCACCGCCGTAATGAACGTCGTGGCGGGAGACGCCGCCTGGTTGGTGGCGAACAGGATGGATATCGTCCCGATCACGATTTCTATCAGGCCGTACAACGGGCGGACCCTGAGCCTCAGATTGTAGAGGCCGATGGCCACCATGAGCCCGGCCGCCGCCGCAACGAAGCCAAGGCCGAAGGACTGGTTCTGGTACCAGCTGTAAACGATGCTCCCGCCCCGCCAGATCAGGGCGATGAGGCCGGCGTAGAAGGCGATTCCCGCGGGCAGAATCAGGGGGAGAAGGTACTCGATCCGCTTGATGGGGATCATCGATGCGGCGGTGATGGCGGCGAACCCGCCCCCCAGCAGCCACCAGGCGTGATCCAGAATCCAGCCGATCATGCCGCGCCCCGATCCAGGCTGATCGCGCTCATCAGGCGGCCGAAATCCGGCTCGCCGTTCAGATAGGCCCGGCGGTTCGAGAAGAACTGCACCGCGTCCGCGCGGGTGTCGTGGCCGGTCCAGGCCGCCTCGCCCACGCCGGCCTGCTCCAGACGCCACAGGACGAAGGCGGGCAGGTCGAACAGGCGTTTGTCGGCGGCGGAGCCGGGGCGGAAGAAGCGTTCGCTGCCCGGATCGTGGTGGGCGAAGCGTTCCTCGAAATCCGCGCCGACTTCATATGACGCCTGGGCGATGCAGGGCCCGACGACGGCGACCATGCGCGAGGGCTCGGCGCCCAGGGCCTGCATGGCGGCGACGGTGGAATGGACGATGCCGCCCAGCGCGCCCTTCCAGCCCGCATGGGCCGCGCCGACGATCCCGGCGTCCGGATCGGCCAGCAACACGGGGGCGCAATCGGCGGTCAGGACGCCGCAGATGACGCCGGGCGCGGCGGTGACCGTGGCGTCGCCCTCTGGCCGCTCCCCCTTCCAGCCGGCCTCGGCCACGCGGGCCACGGCGGAGTGGATCTGGTAGCAGGCGGCCAGGTCGTCCGGCAGGCCGCCCATGTGGGCGGCGATCCGGCGGCGGTTCTCGGCGACCGCGGCGGCGTCATCGGTAGAGCCCAGACCGGCGTTCAGGCTGTCGTAGAGACCGCTTGAGACGCCGCCCTGCCGCGTGAAGAAGCCGTGACGGATGCCCGCGCGGTCCAGCAGCGGATGTCGGATCGGCTCCAGCGACATGATCAGTCCTCAAACCCGGGAACCACCAGGGTATGCGGAGAGAAGATCGCGCAGGCCTTGAACAGGGTTCCCATCTGGTCGTCGCCGGTCAGGCGCGCCAGCTGGCGGTCGATGACCGGGGCGGCGTCGGGGCGGCCGGACTTCAGCCGCTCGGCGCGGTGCTCGATGCCCAGCAGCTTCAGGAACTCGCCCTGGCCCAGGCAGCCGGTCACGTCAGCGCCTGCATGGACGGCGGCTTCCAGCACGATGGGGAAGTCGGCCCATTGGGTCAGGTCGGCCTCGCCCGGATCGGCCAGGGGATCGACCTTCTGGTGACGGCGCAGGGCCTGCAGGGTGTCGCCGGCCTCTGGCTTGGCGCGGCCGTAGTCGATCAGCAGGGCGGCGCCCGAGGCGGCCTTGACCAGGGTCGCCAGATCGCGGCCGAAGCCCGTCTGCTGCTCGGAAATCTCGAGGGTCTGGCCGGGCTCGACCTCATAGGCGGGCCGTTTGAAGCCGCCGGTGATCTTCACCAGTCCGAACTGCAGCGCGCCGTCGTCGGTGACGCCCACGCGGCGCTCGGCCCAGCCGTCCTCGGTGCGCACGAACTGGCGGGCGGGCAGGCAGTCCAGCACTTCATTGGCGATCAGGATCACCGGGGCGTCGGTCTCGACCCGGTCCAGGGCCGAGACCCAGCGCGGATGCACGTCGCTGTCGGCCAGCATGCGGGCCTGGGCGGCGCGCAGAGGGGCGCTGGGCTCGATCAGGATCAGGTCGACCGCTTCGAGGAAGTCCGGGGCCAGACGGGCGGCGCGCAGGGCGTCGGCCATCAGTGTGCCGTCGCCGGGGCCGACCTCGACCAGCCGCACCCGTTCGGGCGCGCCAAGCCGACGCCACAGCTCGATGGCCCACAGGCCGATCAGCTCGCCGAACATCTGGCTGATCATCGGCGCGGTGATGAAGTCGCCGGTCGCGCCGATGGCGGGCCGCGTGGCGTAGTAGCCGCCCTGCGGGTCGTGCAGGCAGCGGGTCACGAAGTCGGCGACCGTCATCGGCCCGGTGAGGGCGATCTCGCGCGCCAGCCGTTCCTTCAGGCTCATGGCGTCAGGCCGCGACGGGCGGGCGGCTCCAGGCGCGCCAGATCAGCCAGGCTCCGACCAGCATCATCGGCGTCGACAGGATCATCCCCATGGTCAGGCCCAGCGGCAGATGGTCCAGACCGGCATCAGGCTGGCGCACCGTTTCCAGCGTGGCGCGGATCAGGCCGTAGCCCAGCAGGAACAGGCCGGTGACGTAGCCCGGCTTGCGCAGCAGGCCGACCTTCCAGATGGCGAAGGCCAGCAGGCCGAACAGGAAGATCCCCTCCAGGCCGGCCTCGTAGAGCTGGCTGGGGTGGCGCGGTTCATTGCCCGCGGGGCAGAAGCCGTACATCCGCTGGATGCTGTCGTTGCAGAAGCGGACGGCCCAGGGGACGGTCGTCTCGCGGCCCCAGAGCTCGCCGTTGATGAAGTTGGCCAGGCGGCCGAACATCAGGCCGAAGGGCGCGGCGGCCAAGGCCACGTCGCCCACGCTCAGGATGCGCACCTTCGAGCGCAGGGCGAAGACCACCACGGCCAGGGTGCAGCCCAGCAGGCCGCCGTGGAAGGACATGCCGCCGTCCCACAGCCGGAACAGGGCGAAATTGTCGGGGCCCATGAACAGCTGCCCGTACAGGTGCGGCTGATAGAACAGGGCATAGCCGAGACGGCCGCCCAGGATGATGCCGAGGGTGACCCACAGGACCAGATCATCCAGCTGCTGAGTGTTGATCGGCGCCTTGCCGGGCGCCCACAAGCGGTCCGTCTTGATGATGCGGGCGGCGTACCACCACCCCAGGACGATGCCCGCCACATAGGCGAGGGCGTACCAGCGGATATCCAGCGGGCCGATGCTGATCAGCACCGGATCGAACTCGGGAAATTGCACGGGCGCTCCTGACGGCGTTTCCTCGGAAACGTGGTTTAGCAAGCGTCGCCGATCCCGTCCCCGAAATTTCCGTAACGCCGGATCGGCGCTTTCGCCGCATGCTCGACAAGGTTTCGTTCACCATATCGGCTCAACCTTCATTAACGATGCTCGCCAGTGTGAGTCGGAGCGCCTGAAAGCCATGCAGACCCGTAATCCCTTCCTCGATGAGTTCTCCAAACTGACCACCGGCGCCATGGGACTGGCCCAGGCGGCGGGCGAGGAAGCCAAGACCGCCATGCGCGCCCAGGCCGACCGTTTCGTCGCCGAAATGGACCTTGTACGGAGAGACGAGTTCGACGCGCTGAAGGCGGAAGTCACGGCTTTGCGTGCGGAAATTGCCGCCCTGAAGGCCCCGAAGACGCCTCGTAAGGGAACGTCCACAGCGTCGGTTCCCCCTCAGGACGCAGCCGGTTGAGCCGAATCTGCGAACCCGCCTACGGTTCCTTAACAGGGCGTGAGTCGCGCCCAAGGAAGACTTGATGGACGCCGCGCGGCCCGAAGAAATCGACACGCCCTACGATCCTCTGGACGTGGTCGAGCATGTGCTGGTGGCGGAAAACCTTCCGTTCGACCGGACCGACGAGGGCGATCTGGCCTTCTCGCTGGCCGGCGACTGGAAGGACTATGAGCTGTGGTTCGCCTGGCGTCCGGAGGGCGACTGCCTTCAACTGTGCTGCGCGCTGGACCTGCAGGCCGCCAAGTCGAAACGCACCGCCGCCTATGAACTGGTCGGCCTGATCAACCAGCGCACTTGGATGGGCCATTTCGAGGTCTGGGCCGAGGACGGCGAAATCGTCTTCCGCCATTCGCTGGCCCTGCCGCTGGGCGAGCGTCCAACCCTGGCCCAGGCCGCGTCGATGATTGACGCCGCCGTGGAAGCCGCCGACCGCTACTATCCGGCCTTCGACTTCATGATCCGCGGATCGAAGAAGCCGCAGGAGGCGATCGACGCCTGCCTGTTCGAGACGGTCGGCACCGCCTGATCCCATGACCTCCGATGTCTCCCGTGACGGCGTGGTCCTGGTGGGCTGCGGCCGTCTGGGTTCGGCCATGCTCGAGGGCTGGCTGGCGACCGGCGCGGTCGAGGCGCGCGACCTGATCATCCTGACGCCGTCCGAGAAGCCCGCCGCCGAGGCGGCGCGGGCCAAGGGGGCGCGGGTCAATCCGCCCCTGGACGTCCTGCGCCCGGCGAAGACCGTGGTGCTGGCGGTGAAGCCGGCGATGTGGCGCGACGCCCTGCCGCCGCTGGCGCCGTATCTGAATCCCGAAGCCGTGCTGCTGTCCGTGATGGCGGGCGTGCGGGCGGGCGACCTTTTCGCCGCCGCAGGACGTCCGGTGGCGCGGATCATGCCGACCACGGCGGTGGCGCAAGGGCAGGGCGTGGCGGCGGTCTGGTCTGAAGACGCGCGCGCCCTCAGGGCGGCGCAGGCCCTGTTCGCTCCGGTGGCCGATGTGGCGCCGCTGGAGGACGAGGGACTGATGGACGCGGCGACCGCCGTGGCCGGGTCGGCTCCCGCCTTCATCTACGCCTTCGTACAGGCGCTGGCGGACGCCGGCGTGGCGCAGGGCCTGTCGCCGGAGGCGGCGGCGCGTCTGGCGCGGGGCGCGCTGCGCTCGGCGGGCGCCGGACTGGAGACGGGGGAGGGTCTGGACGCCCTGATCGCCCGCATCGCCTCGCCGGGGGGCACGACCCGGGCGGGGCTGGACGCCATGGCCGACGGCGGCGACCTGAACCGCGCGGCCGAAACCGCCGTCAGGGCCGCCGTGGACCGGGCGCGATCATTCTAGCGGTTGACGTAACGCCCCGTGGCGAGGTTCGAGCTGAACCGGCGGAAGGCGCGGTCGGCGTCCTGCCAGGTGGTGAAGCCGCGCACATCCGCGAGCGTGTTCGAGAACCACTCATAACGCACCGGCTGGACCGTGCCGTCGGCCAGGGTGATCTGCCCCTCGATCTCCGCGCCGCCGATGGAGATGCTGCGCATCGGGTCGAGCCCGGGGCGTTCCGAGATCTGCTGGAAGGTCGGACGGTTGGGCTTGAGATCGGTCAGGACCAGGTCGATCCGCGCGCCGTTCAGGGCGGGCGTCTCGGCGACGGCCTGGGTCACGAGCTGAACCAGCCGGTCGGACTGCTCACGCACTTCGCGCGGGCCCAGTTCTTCGACCTTGTCCTGCAGCTGGGCGCCGACGGTCACGTTGACCGAGGCCGGTTCGGCCAAGGCGGCGCCGGCGAGGGCGGCGGTTACGGCGAATGGAACGATAAAGGTGAGATTGCGCATGGTCAGGCTCTCCAGATCGCCCCCGATCCGTCCGTAAAATGGGCCTAGTGGCCCCGCTTCGCAATGCCCGCGCGGCGGGCGCTAGCCGGGCAGGCGGATCACGGCGCGCAGGCCGCCCATGTCGCTGCGTTCCAAGGTGATGTCGCCGCCGTGGCCGCGCGCCACGTCGCGCGCGATCGCCAGACCCAGGCCGACGCCCTTGTGGTTCTGGTTGCGGGAGTCGTCCAGGCGCGAGAAGGGCCGGAAGGCCTCTTCGTGCATGTCGTCGGGAATGCCCGGGCCGTCATCCTCGATGGCGATCTCGAGGCCGCCGGAGGGCAGGGGGCGGGCGCTGAGCCGCACATGTTCGCCATGGGCGGCGGCGTTGCCCGCCAGGTTGCTGATCGCGCGCTTGAAGGCCAGCGGGCGAAGCGAGGCGGTCAGGTCTTCGGGCGCGCTCACCTCGACCTCGGCGCCGGCGCGGCGGGCGTCCTCGCCGGCGGCGGTCAGCAGGCCGGCGATGGAGATCTCCTGCGCGGGCTCCCCGGCCTCGCCGCGGGCGAAGGCCAGGTATTCGTCGATCATGTGCTCCATCTCGTCCATGTCGCCGCGCATGGCCTCGGCGCGCTTGAACGGAGGAGCGAGGGCCAGTTCCAGCCGCAGGCGGGTCAGGGGTGTGCGCAGGTCGTGGCTGACCGAGGCCAGCAGGGCGGTGCGCTGGTCGATATGGCGCTGGATGCGGTCGCGCATGTTCATGAAGGCCTGGGCCGCGGCCCGGACCTCGCGCGCGCCCGAGGGCTTGAAGCGTTCGCGCGGCTCGCCCCGGCCGAAGGCTTCCGCCGCCTCGGCCAGCCGCTCGATGGCGCGCACTTGGTTGCGGATGAACAGGATGGCGACACCCATCAGCAGGACGGTGGCGACCAGCAGCCACAGGACGAAGATGTGGGCCTGGGTCGCCACCGCGCGCTCCCGCGGGGCGATGATGCGCAGCACGCCCTGCGGCTGCTGCACCCGGATATCGACGTAGGCGGGGTAGCGCGTGGTGTCGAACCAGACCGGCTGGTCGATCCGCGCCTTCAGCGCCTTCTCCAGGGTGCGGTCGATGACCCCGATGGCGCCGCGCCGCCTGTCCCGGGGCAGGACCTCGCCCTCCTGCAGCGCGATGGACAGGGACATGGAGCGCTGCGCCCGCTCGGCGATGACGTCCAGGTTCTGAGGCGTCGGATCGTCGGCGTAGCTTTCGGCGGCCCAGGCGATATCGCCCGCCAGCCCGTCGGACAGGCGCGCGGTCACCGTCTGCCAGTGCATGTCGAAGAAGGCCCAGGTCACGGCCACCTGCATGACCAGCACCGGCAGGACGATGATCAGCAGCGACCGGCCCCACAGCGAGGTCGGCAGGCGCCGCTTCAGGAAGCGCGGCCACAAGGTCGCGGGCAGAAGCCGCATGACGCGATCAGTCCGGAGCCAGCATGTAGCCGATGCCGCGCACGGTCTGGAGGTAGCGCGGGTTCTTGGGGTCGGCTTCCAGTTTGCGGCGCAGGCGGGTGACCTGCACGTCCACGGCGCGGCCGGTGATGTCGGCGGTGTCGGGCGACAGGCTCATGCGCTCCACCGGGGCGTGGGCGTGGATGGCCAGGGTCTTCAGAAGCTGGGCCTCGGCCTCGGTCAGGCGCTGGGGCTTGCCGTCCTTGAGCAGTTCCAGCCGCTCCATGTCGAACACCGCCGGTCCCAGCTTGATCTCGCGCGGGGTCAGCGGCTTGCCGCCGGTGCGGCGCAGGATGGCGTCGATGCGCAGGGCCAGTTCGCGCGGATCGAACGGCTTGGACATGTAGTCGTCGGCGCCGCGGGACAGTCCTTCGATACGATCATCCGGATCGCCGCGGGCGGTCAGCAGCAGGACGGGGGTCTTGGAGGTCTCGGCCTTCGACCGAATCCAGGTCGTCAGGTCGAAGCCGCTTTCACCGGGCATCATGACGTCCAGCACGATCAGGTCGAATTCGATCAGTTCGACAAGACGTTTGGCGGCCGCCGCGTGGGCGGCGCCGGTGACCCGATAACCCTCGCGGGTGAGGAATTCTTTCAGCAGTTCACGGATGCGGTCGTCGTCGTCGACGACCAGCAGGTGACGGCCTGCGCCGGGTCCGGCGATGGGGCCCGAGCGGCCATAGGCGCGAACGTCGCTCATGCGGATGCGACCTCAGAGGCGCGACAGGCGTTGACCTGAGCGATTCCGGCGGGTCTAACCCGAGTGATTTCGCGGGAGACGTTCTTCAATGGCCTTCGTTCCTTTCGACGATCGTGACGGTTGGATCTGGATGGACGGCGATTTCGTGCCCTGGCGGGAAGCGAAAACGCACGTTTTGACCCATGCCCTTCATTACGGCTCGTCGGTCTTCGAGGGTGAGCGTATGTATGGCGGCGAAATCTTCAAGCTGACGCCGCACTCGGAACGTCTGCAACGCTCCGCGAACCTGCTGGATTTTGATCTTCCCTATAGCGTGGCCGAGATCGACGCCGCCTGCAAGGAAACCTGCGAAAAGATGGGACTTTCGGACTGCTATGTGCGTCCGGTGGCCTATCGCGGGCCGGAGCAGGTCAGCGTCTCGACGATCAACAACAAGACCCACGTGGCCATCGCCGTGTGGGAGTGGCCCAGCTACTTCGATCCGGAGACCAAGGCGAAGGGGATCCGCCTGGAGTGGGCCAAGTGGCGCCGCCCGGACCCCGCCACCGCCCCGTCGGCGGCCAAGGCCGCGGGCCTGTACATGATCTGCACCATGTCCAAGACCGCCGCCGAGAAGCGCGGCTATTCGGACGCGATGATGCTGGACTGGCGCGGATATGTCGCCGAGGCGACCGGCGCCAACGTCTTCTTCGTGCAGGACGGCGTGCTGCACACCCCGCCCATCGACGCGATCCTGGACGGCATCACCCGCCAGACGGTGATCGAAATGGCCAAGGCCAAGGGCATCGAGGTGATCGTGCGCCATATCCGCCCGGAAGAACTGGCGACCTTCAGCGAATGCTTCCTGACGGGCACGGCCGCCGAGGTGACGCCGGTGAGCGAAGTCGGCGAATACCGCTTCACCCCCGGCGCCCTCAGCCTCGGCCTGATGGAAGACTACGGCAAGCTGGTGCGCGGCCAGCTCTGACGCGACCGCTTCAGGCGGCGACGGAGACTTTCCGCCGCCGCACCACCGCCCACCAGACCGCGCCGCCGATCACGGCGACGGGCAGCAGCACCGATCCCATCGTGATCAGCAGCGCCAGCATGCCCATGGACAGGCCAAACGCGTCCTGAAGCGCGCGGGCGACCGGCCGGGTCGGGCTGCCGGCGGCCATGACCCCGCCCTCGCGGTAGTCGATGGTCAGGCGCGCGGTCAGGACGCGGTCGTTCAGCGCGCGCAACTCGATCTGCTGGGCGTCCTGCTGGCGTTGAAGGTCGGCGATCTGACGTTCGATCTCCAGGCGCTGAGCCACTGTTCCGCCCTGACGGCGCTGGAGGTCGCGGATACGGTCGGCGATCGTGGCGGTGGTCGCCGATCCGGTCTGGGCCACGTCGATGTCGCGGGTGACGTTCTCCCCTTCGGTGATCGAGCTTTCCAGTCGCCCGCCGGCGTTGCGGGCGTCCAGCGCCAGACCGGAGCGGAAGCGGTTGATCCATTCAGGCTGGCCGCGCAGTTCCAGCCTGCCGCCGGCCTGGCGCGAGGCCCAGTCCGAGTTGGCCGAGACGACCTGACAATAGCCGGCTCCTGCGGAGGCGCAGGCGAGCTCGTGTCGGCTCATCATCTCGGCCCCCCGGTCCTTGGGCGCGGACAAGACGTAACCGAAGGCGTAGGCGATGCGGGCCACGGGGGCGAGCGGCGCCGAAGCTTCAATGGGCTGCGAGGTGACCTGTTGCGCAGTCGACGCCGTGTCGGTTCGAGCGGCGCGGTTCGCGACCGCGGACGGTCCAGCGGCGACTCCCTCAGGA
Source organism: Brevundimonas sp. (assembly GCF_023259385.1). Taxonomy (GTDB): domain Bacteria; phylum Pseudomonadota; class Alphaproteobacteria; order Caulobacterales; family Caulobacteraceae; genus Brevundimonas. The sequence continues at coordinate 15,713 of NZ_JAHFPF010000037.1, forward strand.
GCGTCAGAGGCGCGGTCGAAGCCCTCGGTCGCGGGTTCTTGTCCGCAGGCGGACAACGTCAGTGCGCCGGCGGCGGCCAGCATCAGAGCCCTACGCATGTCATTTCTCCCTGTCGCCGTGATGATCACGGTTCCGTGATGGCGCGCCCGGATCGGGGCGAAGTGTGGACGGGAGAAGAGCGGAAGCGTGGCCTTATGCGGCCAGATTTCGGACCGGGTTTACGCTCCGCTTGCCAGACGCGGCGGCGTGGCGTTCAACGGGCTGAAGGGGCCGACGGGGAGTCGGTCGGGGAAGATCGATGTTCAGCCTGCTGAATCTCCAGAGCCTGCTTGGCCTTGTCGTCATCGTGGCGGCCTGCTGGGGCCTGTCCGAGAACAAGCGCGCCTTCCCCTGGAAGCTGGCGATCGGCGCGATCATCGTGCAGGCGGCGCTGGTGCTGGTGCTGTTCAATCCGGCTTCGGGCGGGGTCCTGCACGCGGTGAACGGCGCCGTGGACGGTCTGGCCAAGGCGACGCGCGAGGGCACGAACTTCGTCTTCGGCTATCTGGCCGGCGAGGAGTATCCGCAGCCCTATGCGGTGCAGAACCAACAGGGCCTGTTCACCTTCGCCTTCCAGGTCCTGCCGCTGATCCTGGTGATCTCCGCTCTGTCGGCCCTGCTCTGGCACTGGAAGATCCTGAAGTGGATCACCTATGGCTTCGGCATCCTGTTCCAGAAGACGATGGGGCTGGGCGGGGCTTCTGCGCTGGCGGTGGCGGCCAACATCTTCCTGGGCATGATCGAGAGCCCGATCGTGATCCGCGCCTATCTGGACAAGCTGACCCGGTCGGAGCTGTTCCTGATGATGGTGGTCGGTTTGGCGACGGTGGCCGGTTCGACCATGGTGGCCTACGCCCTGATGCTGGAAAGCACCCTGACCAACGCCGCGGGGCACGTGCTGGTCGCCTCGATCATTTCGGCGCCGGCGGGCATCCTGCTGGCCCGCATCATCATTCCGGAGACGGCCGGCGAGGGCGGCGCCTTCGCCGAGTACGACTCGCCCCTGAAGTACGACAGCGCCATCGACGCCATCGTGAAAGGCACGTCCGACGGCCTGATGGTGGTGCTGAACATCTCGGCGGTGCTGATCGTCTTTGTGGCGCTGGTGGCCCTGGTGAACATCATGGTCGGTGCGATCTTCCCTGGCATCAGTGTTGAATGGCTGTTGAGCTGGATCTTCGCCCCGGTCGCCTGGCTGACGGGCGTCGAATGGTCGGATGCCCGGGAGGCGGGCCTGTTGCTGGGCGTCAAACTGACCCAGACCGAGTTCAAGGCTTTCATGGAACTGGGCGCCGTGCCGGGCGGAGCCATAAGCGAGCGCACCCGTATGCTGCTGACCTACGCCCTGTGCGGCTTCGCCAACATCGGTTCGGTGGGCATCACCGTGACCGGCCTGTCCGTGCTGATGCCCGAGCGACGGGAAGAGGTTCTGGGACTGGTGTGGAAGGCGCTGTTCGCGGGCTTCCTGGCCACCCTGATGAGCGCCGCCATTGTCGGCGCGATGCCGGCCTCCATATTCGGCTGAACCGAAAGGCCGATCACATGAAGCTCTACACCTCGCACCGCGCCCCCAACCCGCGCCGCGTGCGCTGGGTCATGGCCGAAAAGGGTGTCCAGGACGTCGAACTGGTCGAGATCGACATCATGGTCGGCGAGCACCGGACGCCCGAGTACCGGGCAAGGGTCGGCGTGCCGCATGTGCCCGCGCTGGAGCTGAAGGACGGCACGACGATCTCGGAATCGGTCGCCATCTGCCGCTATCTGGAGTCGGTCTATCCCGAGCCCAACCTGTTCGGACGTGACGCCAGCGAGCAGGCGGTGATCGAGATGTGGACCCGCCGCTGCGAGTTCTACCTGGCCAATCCGATCATGCTGAACGTGCGCCACTCGCACCCGGCCCTGGTCGCGCTGGAGGCCACGCAGGTGCCGCAGGTGGCCGACTACAACCGGCTGGCGGCCGAGAAATTCATGCGCACCCTCGACCGTCGTCTGGCGGACAATGAGTTCATCGCCTCGGACCGCTTCACCATCGCCGACGTCGTGGCGGTGGTGGGGCTCGATTTCGCGCGGCTGATCAAATACCGGCCGCCCGAGGAGTTCACCCATCTGGCCCGCTGGCTGGAGGCGAGCCGCGCCCGTCCGGCGGCGCAGGCGGGGGTCTGAGCCAGAGCGAAATCGGTTGGGTTGGACGCAGTCCAACTGGGCTCAGATTTCGCTCCAGTTTGATGCTGGACCGTTTTTTGGATTCAGATCGATCCGACCTGAAGCAAAAATGGTCTAGAGCCGGCAGGCGAACGGGCCTTCCTCGGCCGGTTCGAGCGTCTGGCCCTGATAGAGCATCGCCACCCGCGGACCGGGGAAGTCGCCGGGACCCTGCAGGAAACGCGGCGCGCCGAAGCGTTCGATGTTGTCCAGCTGGGTAGCCAGGGCGTGCTTGTCCTGGGCCACCACCCGCTCCATGAACAGCCGGATCGCAGCCTGCTTCAGCCAGCCGGGACCGCGCCCCTTCGGCGTGGTGAAGCGGGCGAACAGCCTCAGGGTCGTGGCCGATACCGGGGTGAAGAAGACGGTCACCAGCAGGGTCAGTCCCTTCGGCCCCTCCCACCGCGCCTGGATGATGTTGGGCGCGTGCAGGCGGGTGACGCTGCGCTCGCGCGGCGGCTCCAGCAGGCGGGACATCCAGCCGAGATCCGGTTGCGGCTGGCGGATGATCGATTCCAGCCAGGTCTCGCCGGCGCGGATCGACATCGTCACCGGCATGCGCCGCGTGCTG
>NZ_JAHFPF010000280.1 GCF_023259385.1 Brevundimonas sp.
TGATCGTGGACGTGGGCGTGACCTTCGGCGACCTGTCGACGCCCGGCGTCGATGTGATCGTGCCCGATCCGGCCTTCCTGGAAGGCGAGAAGATACGCGGCATCGTCCTGACCCATGCGCACGAGGACCATATCGGCGCGCTGGGCTGGCTGTGGACGCGGATGAAGGCTCCGCTCTACGCCACGCCGTTCACCGCCTATCTGATCCGCGAGAAGCTGCGCGAGGCGGGCATCCTGGACCAGGTCGAACTGATCGAGGTGCCGCTGGGCGGCTCGATCAACCTGGGGCCGTTCGACGTCACCTTCGTCACCATGACCCACTCGATCGCCGAGCCGAACGGCCTGGCGATCAAGACGCCGCTGGGCACGGTGCTGCACACCGGCGACTGGAAGATCGACGACGATCCCATCATCGGCGGCGTCACCGACGCCAAGGCCATCAGCCAGCTGGGCGACGACGGCGTCCTGGCCATGGTCTGCGACTCGACCAACGTCTTCGTCGAGGGTTCGGCCGGGTCCGAGGGCGGGGTGCGCGACGCCCTGACCGAGTTGATCGGCGGGCTGAAGGGCCGCATCGCCGTGGGCTGTTTCGCGTCCAACGTGGCCCGGATGGACAGCGTGATCCGCGCCGCCGAGGCCGCGGGACGCCGCGTGTCGCTGGCCGGCCGGTCGATGCACCGCATCACCGCGGCGGCCAAGCACGTGGGCATGCTTCACGACATCAAGCCGTTCCTGAGCGAGCAGGAGGCCCGCATCTGGCCGGCCGATGAGATCCTGTACCTGTGCACCGGCAGCCAGGGCGAGGTTCGCGCCGCCCTGTCCCGGGTCGCCGAGGGCACCCACCCCTATGTGAAGCTGAGCAACGGCGACCACTGCATCTTCTCGTCGCGGGTCATCCCGGGCAACGAGCTGTCGGTCGGGCGTCTGCAGGACAAGCTCGCGGACCGCGGGGTGCGCCTCTACACCGAGAAGGATCACCGCGGCATCCACGTCTCGGGCCACCCGTGCCGGGACGAGCTGAAGCAGATGTACGAATGGGCGCGGCCCAAGATCGCCGTGCCGACCCACGGCATGCGCCGCCACCTGGCCGAACACGCCAACCTGGCCAAGGACATGGGCGTTCCGGAAACGGTGACGCCGCGCAACGGCGACATGGTGCGCCTGGCCCCCGGACCCGCCGCCATCATCGACGAAGTGCCCTCGGGCCGCCTGTACGTCGACGGCGGGCGTCTGGTGACCGAACAGGGCGAGGCCCTGCACGAGCGGCGTCACGCCTCGACCAACGGCGTGCTGATCGTCAGCTTCGCCATGGACCGGCGCGGCAAGATCGTCAGCGACATCGACGTGCGGGCCATCGGCCTGCCGGGCGATGAAGAGGCGCCGCTGGGCGACGCCCTGGACGATTTGGCCGAACGGGTCGAGCAGACGGTCCTGAAGCTCAAGGGCCCGGCGCTGGAGGACGAAATGGTCATCGAGCAGGCCATCTCGCGCGTGCTGAAGAAGGCCAGCCAGCAGATCTGGGACCGCCGTCCGATCGTCGAGACGATCATCCTGCGGCTCTAGGAAGCGGGGCGGAACCGCGATCATCCGGGGTCTGTATGTCGCCGGGGCTTTGAAGCGGGCGGTGAGGTTCCTATAAGGAGCCGAATCCCCCGCCCAAGGTCTGCCCATGCCCGACGTTCCGTCCGAGTTCCGCTACAAACGCGTCCTGCTGAAGGTGTCGGGCGAGGTGCTGATGGGCGATCAGGGCTACGGCATCGACATGAAGACCGTGGCCTCGGTGGCCGGGGCCATCGCCGACGTGGCCCGCGAGGGCGTCGAGATCTGCCTGGTCATCGGCGGCGGCAACATCTTCCGCGGCCTGTCCAAGGCGGCGGGCGACATGGATCGCGCCTCGGCCGACTACATGGGCATGCTGGCGACGGTCATGAACGCCCTGGCCATGCAGGCCGCGCTGGAGAAGATCGGGGTCCAGACCCGGGTGCAGAGCGCCCTGACCATGAACGCGGTGGCCGAGCCCTATGTGCGCCGCCGCGCCCTGCGCCACCTTGAGAAGGGCCGTGTGGTGATCTTCGCCGCCGGTGTCGGCGCGCCCTTCTTCACGACCGACTCGGGCGCCGCCCTGCGCGCCGCCGAAATGGGCTGCGACGCCCTGCTGAAGGGCACCAGCGTTGACGGGGTCTACACCGCCGACCCGAAGAAGGACCCGACGGCCACCCGCTACGACACCCTGACCTACCACGACGTCCTGGCGCGCGACCTGAAGGTCATGGACGCCTCGGCCGTGGCCCTGATGCGTGACTCGGGCATTCCGATCGTGGTCTTCTCCATCCGGGAGGACGGGTCGTTCCGGAACGCCCTGACCGGGAAGGGCCACTTCACCGTCATCAGCGCCGACGGCAAGGCCGCCTGACAACCTTATAAGAAGACGAGAGAAACGATCATGGCTAAGCCCGATCTGAAGACCTACCGCGATCGCATGGACAAGGCGGTCGCCGCCCTGAAGGAAGAGTTCAACGGCCTGCGCACCGGCCGCGCCCACGCCGGCCTGCTGGATCCGGTGCAGGTGGAAGCCTACGGCTCGACCTCGCCGCTGAACGCCGTGGCCGCCATCAGCGTGCCCGAGCCGCGCCTGCTGTCGGTCAGCGTCTGGGACAAGGGCATGGTCGTCGCGGTCGAGAAGGCCATCCGCTCCGCCGGCCTGGGCCTGAACCCGATCCTGGACGGCCAGATGCTGCGCATCCCGATCCCGCCGCTGACCGAGGAACGCCGCAAGGAGTTCGCCAAGCTGGCCGGCAAATACGCCGAACAGCAGAAGATCGCCGTCCGCAACGTGCGCCGCGACGCCAACGACGACCTGAAGAAGGCCGAGAAGGCGGGCGACATCAGCCAGGACGAGCAGAAGAAGATGGAAGCCGAGGTCCAGAAGGACACGGACGCGGCCATCAAGCGCGTCGACGAGGCCTTGAAGGCCAAGGAAGTTGAGATCATGCAGGTCTGATGGCGCGATCTGCCATAGGATAGCCGACGCATGAGCGCCGAACCTCTCAGTCCTGAACCCCCAAGTCCTGCGTCTCCGGGGCCGCGCCATGTCGCGTTGATCATGGACGGCAACGGCCGCTGGGCCGAGGCGCGGGGCCTGCCGCGCGCCCTCGGGCACCGGGAGGGCGTGCAGGCGCTCAAGCGCACCATCCAGGCCGCGCCCGCGCTGGGCATCACCTGCCTGACGGTGTTCGGCTTCTCGACCGAGAACTGGCAGCGCCCGGCCGACGAGGTCTCGGACCTCATGGGGCTGGTGCGCACCTATGTCGGCAGCGACCTGAAGCGGCTGGAGCGGGAAGGGGTGCGCCTGCGCATCCTGGGCCGCCGGCAGGGCCTGCCCGCCGACATCGCCGAGATCGTCGACCGCGCCGAGGCGACGACGGCCCACAACACCAAATTCACCCTGCAGGTCGCCTTCAACTATGGCGGCCGGGCCGACATCGTCGACGCCGCGCAGCGCTACCTTGACCGGGTCAGGGCGGGCGAGGCCGTCGAACCGCTGGACGAGGCCGCGCTGGGCGCGGGCCTGTCGACCGCGGGAGGACCGCCGGTGGATGTGATCGTGCGCACCTCGGGCGAATACCGGCTGTCGAACTTCCTGTTGTGGGAAGCCGCCTACGCCGAGCTGATCTACCAGGACATCCTGTGGCCCGACTACGGCGAGGCCGCCCTGGCCGACGTGGTCGCGCAGTTCCGCAGCCGTGATCGCCGTTTCGGCGGCCGTCCCGCCGCCCGCGTGGCCGGCTGATGGCGGTTCGGGCCGGCGACATCGGACTGAGAGCCGCTTCGGCCCTGGTGCTGGCGCCCGCCGCCGTCCTGGCCATCTGGGCGGGTGGCCTGTGGTTCCTGGGCCTGATGCTGCTCGCCTGCGTCCTGCTGTCGATCGAATGGGCGATGATGAGCGCCGCGGCCGCCTGGCGGCTGATGGCGGGCGCCGTCGGCTTCGGCCTGTTCGCGGCGGTGATCTCGGCCCACGTCGGCCAATTGTCCCTGGCCCTGGTGATGCTGGTGTTCTGCGCCGCCGCGGCCGGGATGTTCGCCCGCAGCCGCGGGCAGGAGGCGCTGGATGCCGCCTATGGGGTGCTCTACCTCGGCTGGCCCGCCGTCCTGCTGATCTGGCTGCGCGGGGCGGACACCGAGGCGGGACCGCATGTCGGCCTGTACTGGACCGTCTTCGCCTTCGCCGTGGCCTGGGCCTCGGACATCATGGCCTATCTGGCCGGCTCGACCATCGGCGGGCCCAAGCTGTGGCCGCGCTTCTCGCCCAACAAGACCTGGTCGGGCTTCATCGGGGGACTGGCCGCGGGGACCGTGGCCGGCGCC
>NZ_JAHFPF010000038.1 GCF_023259385.1 Brevundimonas sp.
TTCAACGACAATGGCGACTTATCTTCCGGATTCCGCGCCGGCCCGCATGCGGCGGCGCGACGCGTTGCTTCATTCGACCGCGCCTGGCGCGGCGGCTCTCGCCTTCGCGCCCCGGGGGAGGGGCGTGGGCAAGGCCTGGCGGGGATGGGCGGCCGGCGTCGGCGGGGCGGTCGCGCTCGTGGCGTTCGCCGGATCCGCGTCCGCGCAGGACGCCCTGCCGGACCGCCAGGCGCTCAATCCCTCGCAACTGGCGCCGCTCGCGGCCGCGCCGCAGGGCGAGCTGTTCGCCGGCGTCGAGGCGGGGCCCTGTCCCTTCAGAGACAGCGATCTGAAGTTCTCCCTGCAGAGCGTGGAGGTCCGCTCTTCCGGCCAGGACCGCCTGGCGCTGTCCGAGGCGGAGTTGTCGACGGCGTGGGCAAATCACCTGGGGCAGGAGATTTCCGTCTCCAGGATCTGTGAGATCCGGGACCGTCTGGCGGCGCTCTATCTGAGACGCGGGATCCTGGCCGCCGTGACGATCCCGGAGCAGCGGATCAACACCGGGCGGCTGGTCCTCGAGGTCGTGGAGGCCCGGGTCACATCCGTCACCTACAGCGGGGACGCCGGCCCGGCCCAGGCGCAGGTGGCCCGTTATCTGGATCAATTGAAGGGCATGGCGCCGTTCGACCTGAACCTGGCGCAACGCTATCTGCTGCTCGCCTCCGACATCCCTGGCGTCCAGATCCGCACTACCATGCGACCCGCCGGCGAACGTGGGGCCGTGGCGCTCGACATCGCCGTTTCGCACGATCCGATCGACGCCTCGCTGCGGGCGCACAATTTCGGATCGCGAACGGTGGGGCGCGAGCTGGGTCTGGCCCGGCTCGACCTCAACAGCCTGACGCCGCTGGGCGAGCGGACGTCCCTGATCGCCTATGTGTCGGGCGACCTGGAGGAACAGCGGGTCATTCAGCTGGTCGAACAGGTCCGGCTGGGCGGCAGCGGGCTGACCGCCGAGGTTTCGGGGTCGTGGGCATGGACCAAGCCGGGCGAGGAGCTGACGCCGCTCAAGCTGGAAGGCGAGAGCTTCTCCGGGGTGGCGAAGCTGGCCTGGCCGATCGTGCGCCATCGCCGCCGGAACCTGAACCTGTCGACCGGGCTCGAAATCCTGGACCAGAAGGTCGAGTTCGGCGGCGGACTGGCGACCCTGACGGAGGATCACCTGCGCGTGTTCTTCGCACGGCTGGACGGTCACTGGGCGCCGGGCGCGCTGGCGGATCACTCGGCGGCCATGACGGGCTATCTCGAGGTGCGGCACGGGACGACGGCGCTGGGCGCCAGCGACTACGGAGACATCGAGGCGTCGCGTTACCTCGGCGTGCCGGACGCCCTGGTCTATCGCGGGGAGCTGCAGGTCGGCGCGCGCCTCACGGGGCCGATCGTCGGCACATTGACGCTGTCATGGCAGCACACGGACGACCCGCTGTTGTCCTATGAGGAATTCTCGGTCGGAAACCTGACCGTCGGCCGCGGCTATGATCCGTCGGCCGCGTCGGGCGACCGGGCCTTCGCGACGTCGGTGGAATTCACCACCACGCCGCTCGCGTCGCCCTGGGGCATGGCCTGGCGACCCTACGCCTTCTTCGAGACGGCCGAGCTGACGAACCTGGCGCCCGACGCCGGCAGGCTTGAACTGTCCTCGGGCGGACTGGGCGTGCGGGTCCAGCTGACGCCGAGGATGGATATCGACGTGGGCTGGGCGCGTCCGTTCGACAGCCTTTACGGCCCGGGCGGCGATCGCCCGGCCTCGCGCCTGCTGATCTCGCTCTCGACCACACTGTTCTGAACTTCAGGCGCCACGCGCCGGAGAGACCGCCATGAAAAACCAGATCGCTTCCCGTAGAGCCCAACTTCTGGCGCGCTCGGCCCTGTGCGGCGTCCTCGCCGCCATGACGATCGGCGCGAGTTCCGCCATGGCCCAGGTCACGGGCGTGGGCACGATCGGCTCGACCAACAGCAACGGCGGAGCCGTCGGCGTCGCCTCGGGCGGCGGCGTGACGAACATCACCACCAACGCCGGCCGCTCGATCATCAACTGGAACAACCTCACCGTCACGCCGACGGAGGCCCTGAACTTCTACTTCAACAACCGCAGCGACATCGTGGTGAACCGCGTGGCGGGGGCGGCGTCGATCGACGGCGTCCTGAACGGCTGCATGTCCACCTGCGGCGTCAACGGCGGCAACATCTGGATCCTGTCGTCTGGCGGCGTCCTGATCGGAGCCAACGCCCAGATCAACACCGGCGGCTTCCTGGCCTCGACCGGCGGCCTGACCGACAGCGACATCCTCGACGGCGACATGAATTTCGCCTTCACCGGGGCCCCGGCGAACAGCACGATCAGCGTCGCCGGCGGGGCCTCGCTGAACACCAACGGCGGATCGCTGGCGCTGATCGCGCCGATCGTCACGACCGCCGCGGGTTCGACCGTCACCGCGACCAACGGGGGCGACGTCGTCTACGGCTCGGCCGAGAACTACAATGTCACCTTCGCGCCGACTGGCGCCGACGACCTGGATCTGATCACCTTCGAGGTGCCGTCGAGGGCCGACGGCGCCGGTGGGACGCCGGGCCTGACCCTGAACGGGACGACCAACGCCAACCAGGTGTTCGCGGCGATCGTGTCCAAGAGCGGCGTGGCCGCCAGCATCCTGCTGGGCGGCGACATCACGGCGACCGCCGCCTCGGGCGAGAACGGCGACATCGTGCTTTCGGCCGGATCGGGCTTCGTCAACGGAACGCCGCTCAACCCCGGGGGCGGGTTCGACGGCAGCATCACCCAGAACGCCGGCTCGACCCTGACCGCCGCCAACGTGACGATGCGCGCGGCGGACGCCATCGTCGCCGGCCCGATCAACGCCACGGGCCAGGTCTGGCTCGACTCCGCGTGGGCCGGGATCAGCCAGGTCGGCGCGATCACGGCATCGTCGCTGCGGGCCGAGGCGGGGGCGGGCATCGACCTGACCGACGTCGGCAACGACTTCGACACCATCAGCCGCCTCGACAACAACGGCGCGGGCACGGTCAGCCTCACTGACGCCGACGGTTTCGAGATCACCGGCGGGATCGACAACTGGGTTACCGCCGGCACGGTCAACCTGACGGCTCTTAACGGTTCGATCACCCAGAGCGGCATGGGTCGTATCTGGGCCGGAACCCTGAACGCCAACGCCACCGGCGACATCGCCCTGGGAACCCTCACCAACCATCTCGCTACGCTCGGGACCCTGACGGCGGGCGGCGCCATCAGCTATCGCGGCGGCACGAACTTCAACCTTAATGGCGCCGTCACGGCGGCCAGCCTCACCTTGCGCTCGGACACCGGCGCGATCACCCAGACCGGCGCCCCCCTGAACGTCGGCCAACTGTCCGTCCATGCCGAGACCGGGATCAACCTCAACAGGGTCAGCAACCAGATCGACGAGATCACTGGCCTGTCGACCACCTCCGGCGACATCATCCTGATCAGCAACGGCGACCTGTCGCTCGCCGGGAATGTAACCGGCAGCGGGATAGTGTCGTTCCTGGTCTTCAGCGGGGCGATCACCCAGAACAGCGGCGTCATCACCGCCAACACTTTCGGCGCCACAGCCGACGCCGGCCTGAATCTGGGCGGTGAAAACCAGGTCGCCCAACTGGGGCGTCTGCTGGTCGGTGGAACGGGCGACATCACCTTCCGCAACGCTGGCGCCCTGGTCCTGACCGACGACATCATCGCGGCCGGCGACAATGTGAACCTGTATTCCACGTCGGGCGCCATCACCCAGAGCAGCGGCGCGATCACGGCCAACCGGCTGACCGCGCGCGCCGCGGCGGACATCCAGCTCAATACCGCCACCAACGACGTCGCGACGATCGGCGGCCTGGCCAGCACCGGCGGCTCCATTCTCTATCGCGACGCCAACAGCTTCGACATCCAGGGCGACATCAGCACCGGGTCCAGCGCGGGCGTGGTGCTGCGCACCGTCGGCGCCGGCGCCACGATCACCCAGACGTCCGGGATCATCGACGTCGGCTTCTTCGGCGCGAACTCCAACGGCTCGATCACGATCAACGGCGCCAACAACCAGATCCGCCGCCTCGTCGCGACCAGTTCGGGCGCTGACGTCTCGATCCGCACCACCACGGACCTGGCGATGGGGCAGCCGGTCACGGCTGGGCAGACCCTGTCGCTGACCTCCGGCGGCCGAATCTACCAGGACAGCACCGGCTACGTCGTCGCGAACACCCTGAACCTGAGCGCCGTCACCGGCATCAGCCTGCCCAACGCCGGGCCGATCTTCGTCAATAGCGTCCAGAACCTGGGGACGATCACCAACACGACGAGCGGCGGCATCGTCATCGCCAACTACAGCGGCTCGAACACCGGATTGGTCGGCAACATCACCGCGGCGGGTCAGTCGGTGTCGATCACCGACGTCGCGGGGGGCATCGTCCAGAGCGGCGGGACCATCACCGCCGACACGCTGTCGCTGTCGGCGACCGGCGGGATCAATGCGACGCGGAACAACAGCATCACCAGCCTTGGCCCCGTTTCTTCCGGGGGCGGCTTCAGCTTCGTCAACACCGGGCAACTCTACCTGACCGGCAATATCAACGCCGCCGACCAGACCGTCTCGCTGACGGCGAACAGCGGCCAGATCGAACAGACCGCCGGCGGGATCATCACCGCCAATCTCCTGAACCTCACGGCCGGGGGGCGCATCTGGGTCAACAACGCCAACGCGGTGGCCAGCCTCGGGCGCGTGATCGCCGGCGGCCACGTCCTGTTCCGGAACGATGGAAACACCGTCGTCGGCGACGACATCACCGCCAACGGTTTCGATGTGACGCTGAGGTCGAACAGCGGCTCGATCACCCAGACCGCCGGCAGCGACATCGTCTCGCAGTATCTTCAGGCAATCGCCGCGACCGGCGTAACCCTGACAAACGCCGGCAACAACATCGGCGAACTGGCCTGGCTGCAGAGCAACAGCGGGGGCGCGGCCTTCAGCCAGACGAACGGTTTCAGCGTCAGCGCCGTCCTCATGAGCGGCCAGGCCGTGAACCTGACCTCGCTGGCCGGCTCCATCACCCAGAACGCCGGATGGAGCATCAACGCCGGCACGTTGAGCGCCAGCGCAGCCGGGAATCTGACGTTCGACCAGACCAACAACAGCATCGCCAACCTGGGCGTTATCAGTTCTGGAGGCGCCTTCACGTTCCTGAACGGCTTCGGCTTCAATCTGACCGGAAACGTCACCGCCACGACCAGCGTCGCGCTGACCGCCCTGAACGGCGGCTCGATCAGCCAGACCGGCGGGATCATCACCACCGGCAGCATCACCGCCAACGCCGGCGGCGACCTGACCCTGGGCGGCCTCAACCAGATCGCTTCCATCGGCGGCCTGAGCGCCGGCCAGAACCTGCTGTACCGGCAGGTCGGCGATCTCTCCGTTCCCACGATCAGCGCAGCCGGCACGGTCAGCCTCTACTCGACCACGGGCGACATCAGCCAGACCGGGACGATCACCGCCGACACCCTGACGCTCGGCGCCGGCGGCGACATCACCCTGGGCGAGAACTTCGTCTCCAGGCTGGGCCGGATCGACGCCGGCGGGAGTTTCAGCGCCGTGCAAGGCCTCGGCCTGTCCTCCGGCGCACTGGAGCTGACCGATGACATCACGGTCGGCGGGACGATGGTGCTGGTGAATCACGGCGCCATCACCCAGACCGGCGGCGCCATCACCGCCGCCAACCTGTTCCTCGACACCGACGGCGTCCTGACGATGACGGGCGCGAACAGCATCAGCGGCTACACCTCGTTGGCCGCGCAGGACGCCACCTTCAACGCGGTCGGCGACCTGAACATCCGGGTCAACACCACCGGATCCGCCACGATCACATCGAACGGCGCGGTCGTCATCGACGGCGGCGGCGTCTCGACCGGCGACACGCTGAACATCCATGCGGTCAACGGTATCTCGCAGGGCGCCGGCGGGCTGAACTTCGTCAATCTCGGAAATCTGACCAACACCACTAGCGGCGGGATCAGCCTGACCAACAGCAGCTGGTTGAACCTGACCGGCGCCATCAGCGCGGTGGGGCAGGGGGTGACGCTGAACGTCGCCAACGGCGGAATCATCCAGAACGGCGGCAGCAACATCAACGCCAGACGGCTCAGCGTGACGACGACGCAAGGTGCGATCATCGGTGAGATGAACCAGGTCGCGGAACTGGGCGTCATCAATGTCGGGGCTCACAATTTCAGCTTCCGGACCCTGGGCGACCTCCTGATCGACGGCGACATCACCTCGGCCCTGAACGTCATGCTGACCTCGGCGACGGGCGGCGTCACCCAGACGGCGGGAAGCGACATCACCGCCGGCGGGCTCAACGTTTGGGCCGAGACCGGCATCAACCTGACCAACGCAGGCAATAACGCCACCAGGATCCTCGGCCTCTTCAACCTGGGCAGCGGCGGCATCGCCTATGGCCAGACCAACGGCATCCTCATCGACGGCACCATCCGGGCGCTGAACCAGACGGTCAGCCTGACTTCGGTTGCCGGCGGCATCTCCGAGACCAACAACATCTTCTTCCCGCAGATCGAAGCGGGCACGCTCAACCTCTCGGCCGGCGGCGCGATCACGCTTCACCGCGACAACGATGTCGACAACCTCGGCGTCGTCTCGGCCGGCGGCGACTTCACCTTCAACGACGTCGACGGCTTCAACCTGAGCGGAAACATCAATTCCGGCGCGGCGGTGCTGACCGCCCGGAACGGCTCGATCGTCCAGACCGGCGGCGTCCTCACCGCCACCAGCCTCAACGCCAACGCGACGGGCGCCCTTGACCTGGATCGCGCCAACGCCGTCAGCGGCAACGTCACCCTGACGGCAGGCGGCGACGCCGTCTACCGCAACGCCGGCTCGCTCCGCATAGGCGGGGCGTCGGCGGGCGGCTCGATCAGCCTCCGTTCGAACACGGGCGCCGTCACCCAGGTCGGCGCGATCACCGGCGGGACGCTGAACGTTGCGGCGGTTACCGGGATCACGCTCAACGACGCGGGCAACGACATCGACGCCCTCGGGACCGTAAGCAACACCACCAACGGCCAGATCAGCTTCACCAACGCCGGCGGCTTCGACCTGACCGGCGCGATCACCGCCGGGGGAAGCCAGTTCGTTAACCTGACCTCGATGAACGGCGGGATCACGCAGCAGGCCGGCGGGACGATCACCGCCCAGGTCCTGGGTGTAAGCGCCTTTTCCGGCGGCGTGACGCTGGGCGGCGACAATGACGTCGATGCGCTGGGGTTGGTCGTCGCCGGCTCGTCCTTCGTCTTCAACGATATCGACGACTTCGACATCACCAGCGTGCTCAATGCACAGACAGCGGGCCTGACCGCCGGCGGCGCCATCACTCAGAGCTCCGGCAATCTGAACGTCGGCACGCTGTCGCTGACGGCGGCGTCCGTCGCGCTGGACGGCGCGAACAACATCATCGTTCTCGGCGATGTCGACGTCACCGGGGACATGAGCTTCTCGGACGTCAGCGACTTCCTGCTGGACGGTGTCCAGACCGTCGGCGGGACCCTTGCTCTGGCGGCCGGCGGGGCCATCACCCAGCAAGGCGGCGGTCTCGACGTCGGGCGGCTGGAGATCGACGCCGGCGGCGGCGTCGCCATCAACCTGGGCGGCAACGCCATCGACGTCCTAGGCGACGTCACCTCGACCAACGGCGACATCGCCATCATCAACAACGCGTCGAGCGCATTGGAAATCGACGGCGAGGTGTCCGCCGCCGCCAACGGCCGAACCGTCTACATCAGCTCGCTCAGCAGCGGCGTCACCATGACCTCCGCCGGCTCGATCAGCTCCGGGGCGGACATGGAGCTGAGGGGCGGCGGTGATGTCGTGCTCGGAAACATCGACGCCGGCGGCACGCTGACGGTCGTCTCCGCCGGCGGTTCGGTCAGCTCGACCGCCGCGCCGACCATCACCGCGGCCCGGCTCACCGGCACGGCGACCGCCGGCAGCTTTATCCTGACCGGTTCCAATATCGACATCGACGAGATCGGCTACATCGAGGTCGGGGACACCTTCTCGATCACGGGCAACAACGGTCCGCTCGACCTTTCCAACAACATCATCGCCCAGACGGTGTTGCTGGGCACGACCGGCGCCCTGACCCAGACCGGCGGTAGCGTCGATGCGACCACGGGCAGCTTCTCGGCGGGCGGCAGCCTCACCATGGGAACCTCCAACGCCGTCGACACCGTCAATCTGAACGGCGCGAGCGTCACCTACACCAGCGCCGGCGACTTTGCGGCCAACGTGATCACCTCGCCCGGCGCCGTCAGCCTGACGTCGACCACCGGCAGGATCACCCAGACCGCCGTGACCGGCCGGATCGTCGCCGACAGTCTGACCGCCTCGGCGGCCACGGGGCTGGAGTTCTTCGGCGGTCAGAACGACATCCGGGTCCTGGCCGGCCTCAGCAGCACCAGCGGCGGGGTCACCTACCGCGATATGGGCGGCTTCGAGATCACCGGCGACATCAACGCGGCGGGCCAGACCGTCGAACTGGTCTCCGACGGCGCGGGCGCGGACGGTAACGACATCGTCCAGACGAGCGGCGTGATCACCGCCAACCGTCTGCAGGGGGCCTCGGCAGGCGATCTGCTGTTCAACAGCGCCAACGGGGTCGGCCAACTCGGCTCCCTCACCGCCGGCGACAACATCCGCTACCGCGGCGCCGGCAGCTTCACCCTGCAGGACAACGTAACCGCCGGCGGCGGATTGATGCTGAACTCCGACACAGGGTCGATCCAGCAGTTCGGCGGCGCGATCACCGCCGCCGCCTTCTCCGGAAGCGCGGCGCAGGGCATCACCCTGACCCGCGTGAACGACGTCGACACTCTCGGCGCCGTCGACTCGGGCGCGGGCGATTTCAACTTCCGCGACGTTGACTCCATCGACATCGGGGGGCTTGTCACCTCGGGCAGCGCCGTCATGCTCCAGGCGGGCGGCGACATCACCCAGAGCAGCGGTTCGATCGTCACGGGCGCGCTGAGCCTGTTCGCCAACGGCCGGATCGATCTCGGCGGACCGGGCAACGACATCGGCAGCCTGGCCGCCGGCTTCGCCGGGACCGACTTGCGCTTCGTGGACGTCACCGATTTCTCGCTGGACGGCAACATCTTCGCGGGCGGCGTGATGACGCTGTCGGCGGGTGCGGGGAACATCAACCAGAACGCCGGCGTCATCACGGCCGGGACCCTCAACGCCAGCGCGACCGGCGAGCTCAACTTCACCCGCGCCAACGTGGTGACGACGCTCGGGAACCTGTCGGCCGGCGACAGGATTTTCTTCAGCAACGCCGACGGCTTCTCGATCGCCGGAAACCTCATCAGCGATCAGATCGTGCTGACGTCCCAAGACGGCGGCGTCACCCAGACCGGCGGCGCGATCACCGCCGGCGCGCTGGCTGTAGACGCGGAGCTTGACGTCATCCTTGGGCAGGCCGGAAACGACGTCGATACGCTCAACCTCGTCTCAGTCCGCAACGGGGGCTTCACCTATCGGGATGTCGACTCGGTCAGCCTCAGCGGCCCGGTGTCGATGACCGGCGTCGCGACCTTCGATGTCGGCGGCGACCTGACCCAGTCGGGAACCGGCCTGATCAGCGCCAGCCGCGTCCAGGGCTCAGCCGGCGGGGCCTTTGCGCTCGGCGACCTGGCCAACAATGTCGGGCAGCTCGGCCCGATCACGGCGGACCGGATCGCCTTCGTCAGCAGCGGCGGCCTGAACCTGGCCGGCGCCCTGACCGCGACCAACGGCGTGGAGCTGAAGGCCGACACCGGCATCACCCAGTCGATCGGCGCCGCCATCACCGGGACGACCCTGCGCGCCCAGGCCAACGGCGACATCATCCTGGACCAGGACAACGACCTGGATTCTGTGACCCTGCTGTACTCGCAGTTCGGCGACATCAGCTACAGCGACATCGACGGCTTCTCGTTCGATCCCACGGTCTACGGCGACATCTGGACCACGGGGACGATGACCCTGAGGGCCGGCTCTACCGGCGGCATCAGCCAGACCGGCGCCGGACTGCGCGCCGGGACCCTGATCGTCAGCGCGGGCGGCGACATCGTTCTGGGTGAGCTGAACCGGATCGACGTGCTGGGCGCCTCGTCGTCCGGCGGCTCGGCGTTCACCGTCGTCAATGACGGCGACCTGGACATCACGGGCGACATCTCGGTGACGGGCCCCCTGGGCGCGCTTTCGCTGACGTCCAACAGCGGCGCGGTCGACCAGATCGCCGGTGAGATCGACGCCTATGTGGTGCACGGCTCCGCGGCCGGGGACTTCACGCTGACCAGCTTCACCGGCGCCGTCGGCAGTATCGCCAGCTCCGCCGGCGATATCGACATCAGCAACACCGGCGACGTCACCCTGTTCGGCCTTCTGCAGACCGGGCGCGCCAACAGCGTCAGCCTGCTGAGCAGCGGCGGCGGCATCTGGCACGGCATCGGCCGTATCGAGACCGGAACCCTGAACCTGAGCGCCGTGACCGGGATCGCCCTGGACGGGGCCCAGGGCAACGACATTGATCGTCTGGGCGTGGTCGGCACCGGGTCCAACTTCACCTTCGCTGACGACAACGATTTCGCCCTGACCGGCGACATCACCATCAGCAGCATCGGCGGCCATGTCGGGCTGCGGTCGAACGGCGGCGCGATCACCCAGACCGGCGGCGTCATCACCGCGCACGATCTGAATCTCGACGCCGCGACCGGCCTGGACCTCAGCGGCGCCAACATGGTCGACAAGGTGACCATCGCCAACGGCGCGACCGGCGCGGTCGTCTTCTCCAACGCCCGAGCGCTGACCGTGCTGGGTGCGACGAGCACGGGCGACGTGACCATCAGCACCAGCACCGGCCTCCTGACCCTGAACGACGTCACCACCGGCGGGCTGATCCGCCTGGCCGGCGCCGGCGGCGTCTTCTCCGGCGGCACGCTCACCACGGACGGCGACGTCGATGTGTCTGCATCCGCGGGCGACATCGAGATCCGGAACATCATCGCCGGCGACGACGTCACAGTGATCGCCGCCGACGGCGGCGCGCAGCTCTGGAACCTGATCCTGACCGGCGCCAGCGACGGCGAAGGCACGGGGCAGAATGTCTTGATCTCGGCTTCGGGCGACGCCTTCCTGGGCGCCCGGGACGAGGCCGGCATCGGCCTGTACGCCAGCGATCTGAGCCGCGCCGGCGGCGCGGGAACCATCAGCGTCGTCTCGAGCGGCGGGGACGCCGGGGTCTTCCTGACCTCCATCGGCTCAAGGATTGATACGCTCACCGCAGGCGGCGCGACCGGCACGGCCACGATCGTCGCGAGCACCGGCGACATCCGCGCCGGGACGATGACCGGGCACAACGTGGTGCTGAAGGCCGCCGACGGCGACATCGATCCGGACTCCGTCAGCATCGGCGGCGGCGACTACACCCTGACCGGCCGGGACTTCCTGTCGGGCGCATTCGGGTTCACCGGCACGGCGCGCGATATCTCGATCACCGACACCGCCGGGGCTCTGACCCTGAACGCCGACGTGACGGCGCAGCGCCACCTGACGATCAACGCCGTCGGCGATGTTCTCGGCGGTCGGGCGCTGGTCGCCGGGGCGGACGCGGCGGGGCAGGGGAACCTGAGCATCCTGGCCACCGGCATCGTCGCCAGCGCCATCGGCGCCGACGGCGACGTCACCCTGGACGCCGGATCGGGCCATATCGACGTCGGCACGCTGGTCGTGATGAACGACTACAGGCTGAGCGGCGGATCCTTCTCCGCCGGCGCGCTGAGCCCCATCGGCGCGATGGCCGGAACCTGGACGCTGACCGACACCGGCGGGTTCGACTTCACCGGCCTGACGCTGACCTACAACGGCGACATCGAGATCAACGCCGCGGACGTCATCACCGGCGGCCTCGTGCAGTCGATCCTCGGATCGGTGCGGATCGGCGGTCCCGCCGACATCGACATCGACGGCCTGTACGCCGCCCACGATGTCACCGTCACCTCGGCCGGGGCCCTGACCGCGGGCTCCGCGACGGCTTACGGCGGAAGCATCAACCTGACCGGCGCCTCGGTGACCGTCGCAGGCTACGCCGACGCGTCCGGAAATGTCCTGGTGACGGCCACCAACGGCGCGGCAGACATCGGCGCGGCCACGGCTGGGGGCGACATCACCGTGCTGGCGACGAACGGTTCGGCCCGCCTCGGCGCCGCCTCCCTCACCGGCCTGACGGGCGACCTGCTCGTCTCGGCGACCGACGGCGACGCGACCCTGGGGGCCGTCGACCATACCAGCATCAGTACTGACAACGTTCTGACCCGCGCCGCCGGCGGCACGGGAAGCGTCACGGTCACCGCCGCGAACGGCGATGCGCGGGTCTATCTCGACACCACCAACACCGCCCTGAACCTGCTCCAGGGCGCCAACGTCGATGTCACGATCGCCTCGGGTTCCGCGGCGTTCGACACGCTCACCGCACTGAACGGCGACGTCTATGTCGAGACCCTGGACGGCGCCCTCACGATCGGAGACGCCACCGCCGCCAATGGCGGGGTCTCGCTCTATGCGGCGGGCGGCGGCCTGACCCTGCTCGGCAGCGTCTTCGGCGCGTCCGAGGTCATCGCGCAGACCGACGGCCTCCTGGACGGCAGCCAGGCCGTGTCGATCACGACGGGCGGCGATCTGAACCTGTCCGGCGGCGATGTGCTGCTGAACGCGATCTCGGCCGACGGGGATATCACCGTGGCGGCCACGGACGGCGACGCCTACGTCGAGTTCGCGAACGCGGGCGGCCTGCTGCAGGTCGGCTCCATCGCGGGGAACGCCACCCTTCGCGGTGCGGAAGCCGGCGACGGCATCGGCGTGTTCGCGGCCCGTACCGCCACTTTCGGAGCCGACACCAAGGCCCTGATCACCGCCGACAACCGGGGCGTCATCGGCCTGCGGCTGCGGCGGCATCGTGGTCGCCTCGATGTCCGGCGACGTCAACGTCAACCTCGACAGCGTCTTCGGCGATTTCGCGGCGATCAGCGCCATCACGGGCAACGTCAACGTCAACCTGCTGCACGGCGATCTGACCATCGGCGAGCTGTCGGGCCGCAACATCACCGTCGAGGTCTCCGCCGGCTCCATCGAGACCGGGGCGGGGGGCTCGCCCATCGGCGCCAACGTCACCGGGGGCAGCTACAGCATCACGGCCCAGGACTTCCTCGGCGACGTCCTCAACCCGCTTCTGCAGGACGAGTTCGGCGCCCCGTCGACGCTGCGGAACTACACCATCGTCGATACGCTCGGCGGTCTGGACATGACCGGCGTCAACATCGCGGCCCAGGGCGATATCCGGATCGAGGTCCGCGGCGCGGGCGCGTTGACCGGCGACGCCCAGCTGGCGGCCGACGGCGACGTGACCGTCACCGCGGGGGCGATCCAGGCCGACGTCATCACCGCCGGTCGCGACCTCGATCTGGATGCGAGCGCGGGAGCCGTAAACGTCGCGACCCGGGTCACGGTCGGCAGGAACTATACGCTTGTCGGCCGGGACTTCTCGACCGCCGCCCTGAGCCCCCTGGGGGCCAGGACCGGTGACCTGAACATCACCGACACCTTCGGCAACCTGGACTATTCCGGCGCGACTCTTCGCTACGGCGGCGACATCAATATCCAGTCGGGCGGGCTCGTGGTCGGCGGCGACGTCACCAGCGACAACGGCGACATCCTGATCCAGGGCGGCATGGGTATCGACAGCGGCGCGCTGTCAGCCGCGAACGGCACGGTCGACGCCTACGGCTACGGCGCCGCCGGCGTCACGGTCGCCTCGGCCACGGCCAGGGATTCGATCTACATCTACAGCTCCAGCGGCGACGCCGTTCTCGGGGCGGCCGCGCTGCTCGGGGCGGGCGTCAACCAACTCCGCGTGCACGTGGACGGCGGATCGGGGAACGCGGTGTTCGGCAGCGCCCTGGCGGGCGGCGTCACGGCCGCGAACCGGTTCAGCTCCGCGGGATCGACGACGGCGGCCGATATCTCCAGCACCGGCGGCGACGCCTTCGTCCACCTGGACAGGGCGGACGCCGTGAGTTCGGTCTTCGCGAGCCGGAATGTCGGCGTCGTCGTCCGCAATGGCGACTTCACCCTCGGGTCGGTCATGGCCGTCGGCGGCCGTGTCGACGTCGAAGGACCGACGGGCGAACTCACGATCGGCGCCCTGAACGCCGCGTTGGGCGCCCAGATCGTCGGCGCCGACATCACCCTCACGTCCGGCGCCGTCGGCGAAGACCTGATCGTGGACGCCAGCGGCGACATCCGCTTCCTGGGAGCGGGCCGGATCGCCGCCGCCGGCGACGCCTCGCTGAGCGCCGGCGGGAGCATCTCGCAGGCCAGCGACGCCAGCTTCACGGCCGCCAGCCTGACCGTCGACGCCGGTGACGCCGTCAGCCTGCTCGGTCTCAACGACATCGCGACCCTCCGCGCGGTCGACGTCGCGAGCGGCGGCTTCGCCTATCGCAGCGTTCGCGTGGGCGGCGTCGAGATCGTCGGGGCGATCAACGCCGCCGGCCAGGCGGTGGACCTGCGCGCGGACAACGGCCCTCTGACCCAATCGGGCGCGGGGATCATCGTCGCCGGGCGGTTGACCGGATCCGCCGACGGCGGAGCCAGTCTGGGCGCGGCCAACCGGATCGACCAGCTGGGCGACTTCGCCGCGACCGGCGGGGGCTTCTTCCTGAACGTCGACGGGGCGCTGAGCATCGTCGGCACGGTAGACAGCGCCGCCGCGCTCCGGATCCAATCGGGACCGATGACCATCGCCTCCACCGGCACGATTCGTTCCGCCGGTTCGGGAGATGCGGTCATCCTGGCCTCGAACGGCGTCTTCACCAACGACAGCGACGCTGACGGGGTGCAGGCGGCGAACGGCCGCTGGCTGATCTACAGCCAGGCCGCGGGGAATCCCGGCGGGTCCACTTCGGGCAACAATTTCGGCGGTCTCGGGGGCAGAAGCTACTACGGCTCGGCCTACGACTTCGGCTCCGGCGCCTTCAGCGGCGCGCCCAATGCGGGCAACAGGTTCGTCTACGCCTATCAACCCACGCTTACGGTGACGCCGGTCAATCAGCGGGTCACCTACAATGGCCAGATCCCGACGTTGAGCGCGCTCATCTCCGGGCTCATCAATGGCGATCTGGCGGCGGACGCCTGGTCCGGCGCCCCGCTGCTTTCGGGGGCCACCAGCCGGAACGCCGGGACCTACGGGCTGTCCGCCTCGCTCGGCTCGTTGCTGTCGGACATGAACTACGCCTTCTCGTTCGGCTCCGGCACGCTGATCATCGACCCCAGAGCCCTGACAGGAAGGGTCATCGCCGACAACAGGGTCTATGACGGAACCACCGGGGCCACGGGCTCCATCGGTCTGACGGGCGTGGTTGCGGGCGATAACGTCGGGGCCAGCGGGACGCTGACGTTCGACAACCGCAACGCCGGCCTCGGCCGGACCGTGAACGCCACCAACGCCACCCTGTCCGGGGCTGACGCCGGCAACTACACGCTGGCCGGCGTCACGAGCGGGATCGCCGACATCCTGCGGCGCAGCCTGACAGGCGTGCTGACGGCGAACAACAAGGTCTACGACGGGACGACGACCACCACAGGCTCCATCGGCCTGACGGGGGTCGTGGCCGGCGATACGGTCACCGCCAGCGGGACCTTCAACTTCGCGGACAGGAACGCGGGCGTGGGCAAGGTGGTCACCGCCAGCGGCCTGGTCCTGTCCGGGGCCGACGCGGGCAACTATGATCTGGGGCCGATATCCGGCGTGGCGGACATCCTGCGCCGCTCGATCGGCGGAACGGTCGTCGCGGACAACAGGGTCTACGACGGAACCACCGGGGCCACCGGGTCGATCAACCTGACCGGCGTCATCGCGGGCGACACCGTCGGGGCCAGCGGAACGCTGACGTTTGACAATCGCAACGCCGGCGTCGGCCGGACGGTGAACGCCACCAACGCCAGCCTGTCCGGGGCTGACGCAGGCAACTACACCCTGACCGGCGTCGCGAGCGGGATCGCAGACATCCTGCGCCGGGCGATCAGCGTCACGGCGAACAACCAGACCAAGCGCTTCGGCCAGGTGGATCCAACCCTGACCTATGTCGTCGGCGGGAGCGGCCTCGTCCAGGGCGACGTTCTGACGGGCGGCCTGGCGCGCACCGCCGGTGAGATCGCCGGCGCCTACGTCATCCAGCAGGGTGATCTGGCGGCGTCGTCCAACTACGTCGTGACCTTCACGCCGGGCGAGTTCGTCATCCAGATCCCGCCCGCGGGCGGGATCCAGAGCCTGCAGATGCTGCGCGCCATCGGCGAAACCCCGGTCTTCGCGCTTGACCAGGACCCGTCACCCGATCTGATCGTGTCCGACGCCGGGCAGGGGCAGAATCCGGAGCAGCGCCCGTCCCATTGAGTGCTCTTGCCTGATCCATAGCTCAGACGATTCTCTGTCTTCCGGCGGGTCGCGAGCGGCGGCTCGCCGGAGGTCTGAAGGTCTTGGCGGCGACGATCAGGCGCGGGCTTCGGCGAGAGCGTGCAGGACCCGCAACCACGACCGGCGTCCGCGCCGCTATCCCCTCCAAGGAGTAGATGCATGTCTTCCGAACCCAAGGCCCCGGGCGCGCCCGCGCCCCTGTCCGGCCTTCCGCTGTTCTATCGCGCGCCGGAGCCGCTCTCGGCGGCCGTCCACGGCGCCTGGCGGCTGAAGGACGGCGACGTGTCGTTCGCCGCGGACACGCCTTTCGTGCCGATCGTCGTCGGCGAACTGGCGGCCTCGGCGCGGTCCTATCCGATCGTCTTCGCGGCCGGCAACGCCCAGCCGATCGCGGTGCTGGGTCTCGAACGGGCCAATCTGTTCGTCACCAACGGGGCCTGGGCCGAGGACGCCTATCTTCCGGCCTATGTCCGTCGTTATCCGTTCGGCTTCATCGCCACGGCCAACCCGGAGCGGTTCGCGCTGGCGATCGACGGGGCCTCGGACCGGGTCGTGCGGACGGGGGGAGACGGCGTCGCGCTGTTCGACGAGGACGTCAAACCCAGCGCAACGACCCGGCAGGCCCTGGCGTTCTGCGAGGTCTTCCAGTCGGAAGTCGCGGCGACCACGGCGTTCGTCGAAGCCTTGAAGGCGCAGGACCTGCTGATTGATCGCCGCGCCGACGCAACGTTGCCGGACGGCCGCAAGCTGGGCCTCGAAGGCTTCCAGATCGTCGACGCCCGGAAGTTCGCGGGGCTGGCCGACGACGTCATGCTGGATTGGCATCGCAGGGGATGGCTCGCGCTGGTGCATTTCCATCTGTCGTCGCTTGACCGGTTCTCCGCGCTCCTGACCCTGCAGACCGCGCGGGCCGCCGCTCCGGCGCCGGCCAAGGCCTCGAAGAAGCCGGCCAAGGCGCGCGCGGAGTCCGCCCCTGCGGACACCTAGGTCCGGCTTGGGCGCGGCTTGTTTCCCCGAGGGAAGCGCCGCCCGCTGTTGATGTGAAACTGTCGTCTGGCCGACATACCGGGGTTGTGGCGATGGCGCATGTCTGGCGCCGTGAGCCATGAGTCCGGACAATCCTTATCCGCGCCGTCCGTCGCGATCCCGGAGATTTCCGACGCCGCCTATGCGGATCTGATCCGCCGGCTGCGTTCGCCTTTGCTGCGGTTCTTTCAGAGACGCGCCCGCTCGCCCATGGACGCGGAGGAGATGGTCCAGGATCTCTTCGTCCGGCTTCTCCGGCGCGCGGACCTGTTCAGTCTCGAGAACGTCGACGCCTATGTTTTTGAAGCGGCCGCCAACATCGCGCGGGACCGGGGACGCTACGATCAGGCGCGGGGCGGGGGGCGGCATGTCGAGATCAATGGGGTCGTCACCGAAAGCGACGAACCGGGAGCCGAGCGGATCGTCGCCGGAAAGCAGCGCTTGAAACGGCTGCTCGCAGCGCTGGAGGCGCTTCCGCCCCGTGCGCGGCAGGTGGTCGTCCTGCGGCGGTTCGAAAATCTGACCTATCCGCAGATCGCCGCGCGTTTGGGGATTTCCGTCAGCGCGGTC